>NZ_BCBD01000168.1:0-11760 GCF_001320345.1 Pseudomonas sp. NBRC 111127
ATCTGGTGTTCCTCATTCTCTGGTGGCTGCGCGGCCCGGTGCGCTTTCTTCTCGGCTTGGCTTCGTTCGCCAGTCTCATCACCCTACCGATCATGTGGCTTGGGCTGGACTCGGCCAATAAGACCCACATCATGCTATCGGTCGCAGGCGTCGGCCTTGGTGCGTCGGCCCTCATGTGGTTTTATGACGCGCTTCTCATGAGGCTGGCACCAGAACCAATCCTATTCAGCACCTAAACGAAGGCCGGGCCACTCACCCGGCCTTTTTTGTACGCTCATAGGGCAGAACAAACCAACGTTTTATCTATACCGCAACAGGGTATTTAATTCCTATTTAATCTGCGCTAGAATGAGGCATGTTTAACCGAATCTGACGTTTTCCCTGCAAATGCCAAAATACTATGCCTATCTCCGGGTTTCGCGTGACGGCCAAGACCCGGAAAACCAAAAATACGGTTTGCTCGAATACGCGAACGCCAAAGGCTTCGCGCCGCTACAGATCGAGGAAGAAATTGCCAGCAGAGCAAAGGACTGGCGCAAGCGCAAGCTCGGAGCAATCATCGAAAAGGCCGAGCGTGGCGACGTGCTACTGACGCCGGAGATTACGCGCATTGCCGGTTCCGCCCTCGCCGCCTTGGAAATTCTCAAAGCGGCGAGCGAGCGCGGCCTAATCGTCCATGTGACCAAACAGAAGATCATCATGGACGGCAGCCTACAAAGCGACATCATGGCAACCGTGCTTGGCTTGGCTGCACAGATCGAGCGGCATTTCATTCAGGCACGTACCACCGAGGCGCTACAAGTCGCCAGAGAGCGCGGCAAGACGCTCGGGCGACCCAAGGGCAGCAAATCGAGCGCCTTGAAGCTGGACAGCCGTATTGATGAAGTACAGGCATACGTGAACCTTGGCTTGCCGCAAAGTCGCGCAGCCGAGTTGTTAGGCGTCAGCCCTCACACCTTGCGCCTGTTCATCAAACGCCGGAACATCAAACCCACAAACACTAGACCAACCATCACCATGCCGGGGAGGGAACAACATGCCTAAGAAGGAGTCGCCTCAGAAAACGGAAAATAAAGCACGCTAAGGCGTAGTTCCCTCGGGCTACACCGCGTCCGCACTGCGCGGTTCTTTCTTCCCTTGCAGTGACGCAATCAGCGGGCAGGAAACGTTCCCCTTCCGCGCATGGCAGGCGCACACCAAATCAGACAGCACGGCCTCCATGCGCGCCAGGTCAGCCATCCTCTCGCGCACGTCCTTGAGCTTGTGCTCGGCCAGGCTGCTGGCTTCCTCGCAATGGGTGCCATCCTCCAGCCGCAGCAGCTCGGCGATCTCATCCAGGCTGAAGCCCAACCGCTGGGCTGATTTCACGAAGCGCACCCGCGTTACATCCGTCTCGCCATAGCGGCGAATGCTGCCGTAAGGCTTGTCCGGTTCCGGGAGCAAGCCCTTGCGCTGATAGAACCGGATGGTCTCCACATTGACCCCGGCCGTCCTGGCGAAAACGCCAATGGTCAGGTTCTCCAAATTGTTTTCCATATCGCTTGACTCCGTACATAACTACGGAAGTAAGCTTAAGCTATCCAATTCAGATTCGAAAGGACAAACGTATGTCTGAACCTCAAAACGGGCGCGGCGCGCTCTTCACTGGCGGGCTGGCCGCCATCCTCGCCTCGGCTTGCTGCCTCGGGCCGCTGGTTCTGATCGCCTTGGGGTTCAGCGGCGCTTGGATCGGCAACTTGACGGTGTTGGAACCCTATCGCCCCATCTTTATCGGCGTGGCGCTGGTGGCGTTGTTCTTCGCCTGGCGGCGCATCTACCGGCCGTCAGCCGCCTGCAAACCGGGTGAGGTTTGCGCGATTCCCCAAGTGCGAGCTACTTACAAGCTCATTTTCTGGGGCGTGGCCGTGCTGGTTTTGGTCGCGCTCGGATTTCCCTACGTCGTGCCATTTTTCTATTGATCACAGGAGTTCACCATGAAAAAGCTGCTTTCCGCCCTTGCCCTCGCTGCCGTTGTTGCCCCCGTGTGGGCCGCCACCCAGACCGTTACGCTGTCCGTACCGGGCATGACCTGCTCGGCCTGTCCGATCACTGTCAAGAAGGCGATTTCCAAGGTCGATGGCGTCAGTAAAGTTGACGTGACCTTCGAGACGCGCGAAGCGGTGGTCACCTTCGATGATGCCAAGACCAGCGTGCAGAAACTGACCAAGGCTACCGAGGATGCGGGCTACCCATCATCAGTCAAGAACTGATCATGAAAGACCCGAAGACACTGCTGCGGGTCAGCATCATTGGCACAACCCTCGTGGCGCTGTGTTGCTTCACCCCTGTTCTGGTCATTTTGCTCGGTGTGGTCGGCTTGTCCGCGCTGACCGGCTATCTGGACTATGTGCTGCTGCCTGCGCTGGCGATTTTCATCGGCTTGACCATCTACGCCATCCAACGAAAACGCCAAGCCGATGCCTGCTGCACACCGAAATTCAATGGAGTAAAAAAATGACCGAAATCACCGTGAATGGCATGACCTGCACATCCTGCGCCACCCATGTCAAAGATGCTTTGGAAAAGATTCCCGGCGTGAATGCCGCTGTGGTGTCCTATCCAGAAAGCCGCGCGCAAGTCATGGCAGACACCGCCGTGAGCCACAACCAACTGCTGGCCGCCATCGCCGCATTGGGTTATCAAGGCTCGATCCGGGTTGGTGATTTCAAAGATGAACCAAAAATCCGTGATGCACTTGAGGGCGCCGGTTTGCATATCGCCATCATTGGCAGCGGCGGGGCCGCGATGGCGGCGGCGCTGAAGGCCGTCGAGCAAGGCGCGACGGTCACGCTGATCGAACGCGGCACCATCGGCGGCACCTGCGTCAATATCGGCTGTGTGCCGTCCAAGATCATGATCCGCGCTGCCCATATTGCCCATCTGCGCCGGGAAAGTCCGTTCGACGGCGGTATTGCGGCAACTGTGCCTGCGATTGACCGCAGCAAACTGCTGGCCCAGCAGCAGGCCCGTGTCGATGAACTGCGGCACGCCAAATACGAAGGCATCCTGGACGGCAATCCAGCCATCACCGTTTTGCACGGTGAAGCGCGTTTCAAGGACGACCAGAGCCTGGTCGTCCGTTTGAACGAGGGTGGCGAGCGCGAGGTAACGTTCGACCGCTGCCTGGTCGCCACCGGTGCCAGTCCGGCCGTGCCGCCGATTCCGGGCCTGAAAGAGTCACCCTACTGGACTTCCACCGAAGCGCTTGTCAGCGACACCATTCCCGCACGCCTGGCCGTGATCGGTTCGTCGGTGGTGGCGTTGGAACTGGCGCAAGCCTTTGCCCGGCTCGGCAGCCAGGTCACGATCCTGGCACGCAGCACCTTGTTCTTCCGGGAAGACCCGGCCATCGGCGAGGCCGTGACAGCCGCTTTCCGCGCCGAGGGCATCGAGGTGCTGGAGCACACGCAAGCCAGCCAGGTCGCCCATGTGAACGGCGAATTCGTGCTGACCACCGGACACGGTGAATTGCGCGCTGACAAGTTGCTGGTTGCCACCGGTCGGGCACCGAATACGCGCAGCCTCGCGCTGGACGCGGCGGGGGTCACTGTCAATGCGCAAGGGGCCATCGTTATCGACCAAGGCATGCGCACGAGCAACCCGAACATCTACGCGGCCGGCGACTGCACCGACCAGCCGCAGTTCGTCTACGTGGCAGCGGCCGCCGGCACCCGTGCCGCGATCAACATGACCGGCGGCGACGCAGCCCTCAATCTGACCGCGATGCCGGCAGTGGTGTTCACCGACCCGCAAGTCGCCACCGTGGGCTACAGCGAGGCGGAAGCGCACCACGATGGCATCGAGACCGACAGTCGCACGCTGACACTCGACAACGTTCCGCGAGCGCTTGCCAACTTCGACACACGCGGCTTCATCAAGCTGGTCATCGAGGAAGGTAGCGGACGGCTCATCGGCGTGCAGGCGGTGGCCCCGGAAGCGGGCGAACTGATCCAGACGGCGGTGCTCGCCATCCGCAACCGCATGACGGTGCAGGAACTGGCCGACCAGTTGTTCCCCTACCTGACAATGGTCGAGGGGTTGAAGCTTGCGGCGCAGACCTTCAACAAGGACGTGAAGCAGCTTTCCTGCTGCGCTGGATAAAAAAAGGAGGTTTTCAATGAGCGCCTACACCGTGTCCCGGCTGGCCCTTGATGCCGGGGTGAGCGTGCATATCGTGCGCGACTACCTGCTGCGCGGATTGCTGCGTCCGGTGGCGTGCACCCCGGGCGGCTATGGCCTGTTCGATGATGCCGCCTTGCAACGGCTGTGCTTCGTGCGGGCGGCCTTCGAGGCGGGCATCGGCCTGGACGCGCTGGCGCGGCTGTGCCGGGCGCTGGATGCTGCGGACGGCGATGAAGCGGCCGCGCAGCTTGCCGTTCTGCGCCAGTTCGTCGAGCGTCGGCGCGAAGCGTTGGCCGATCTGGAGGTGCAGTTGGCCACCATACCGACCGAGCCGGCACAGCACGCGGAGAGTCTGCCATGAACAGCCCCGAGCGCTTGCCGTCCGAGACGCACAAACCGATCACCGGCTACCTGTGGGGCGCGCTGGCCGTGCTCACCTGTCCCTGCCATTTGCCGATTCTCGCCATTGTGCTGGCCGGCACGACGGCCGGCGCGTTCATCGGAGAGTACTGGGGTATCGCAGCCCTCACGCTGACCGGTTTGTTCGTCCTGTCTGTGACACGACTGCTGCGGGCCTTCAAAGATCGATCATGAGCGCTTCCCATTGAGACAAACCACGCTGTCGCTACGTTGCCTCATGCCGGCATCAAATTCGGCTGAGTAGCTTCTCGCCATCTGGACGTAGCTCACCCTTGGGTGAAACATGCCGATACAGGGTCTGCCGCGTGACGCCAAGTTCCTGGCACAGGTCGCCGACCTTGGTCTCTGGCTGACCCATTGCCGCCATCGCCAGCCGCAGCTTGGCGGCGGTCATCTTGAACGGCCGGCCGCCTTTCCGCCCGCGCGCGCGGGCCGAGGCTAGGCCGGCAATCGTGCGCTCCGCGATCAACTCGCGCTCGAACTCGGCCAGGGCGGCGAAGATGCCAAAGACCAGCTTGCCGGCGGCGGTCGTGGTGTCGATGGCCGCGCCGTGCCCGGTTAATACCTTCAAGCCGATGCCGCGCCCAGTCAGGTCGTGCACGGTGTTGATGAGATGTCGCAGGTCGCGTCCGAGCCGATCCAGTTTCCACACGACCAGTGTGTCGCCAGTTCGCAACGCCTTCAGGCAGCTCGTCAAGCCGGGCCGATCCTCGCGCATGCCGGATGCCTGGTCCTCGTAAAGATGTACTGGATCGACCCCGGCGGCAATCAGCGCGTCGCGCTGCAAATCGGTAGCCTGGGAGCCGTCCGCCTTCGATACCCGCATGTAGCCTATCAGCATGTCGTACCTGTCACATATACGTTCGATTATGTGACAGTGTGAGCCAGAAAGTTCTCGCCGTCAAAAACTGTCACTTAACCCGTCATTTAGTCTAAGACCTGCAAACGGCCATTCAGGCTCGTAATGTGACAAAAACTCCGGCGGGATGCCCTCCTTGGTGAACGTGGTGCGCAAACGTTCCAGGGATTCGGGGTCGCGTCGCCCGTAGGACGCCAGTGTGAACAGCAAGCGGGCCGTCTCCGGGTTGTGTCGCGCTTCAATGATGGCCTCATCGATGGCCTGGGCTGCTCGTTGCCAGTGGTTGATGGGTTCCGGCTTCGGCACCTTCGCCGGCAGGCCGTTGGTGAAACCAGTGTGCGGCTCCGTCTGAAACAGCGCGGCCTGTTCCCCGCGCGGGATCAGCGCCTTTGACTCGATCAGCGTGATGGCGGTGGCCGCCGCCTCCAGCATCTGCCACTGCACCGCCGGGGCCAGAATCTCGTAGGGACGCCACAGACTCTGCCCGGCGCGCAGCGGATGGCCGCAGCGCTCCCAGACATGGCGGATGCTCGCCGAGCAACTGCCGCAGTGCGAGAGCGGCGTGTTCAGCTCATCAAGCAGGGTGCGCAGCAGCCGGAACCACAAGCCGGCGTGGACACGCCGACGCGGCAGCTCCACAAAACCCGTCGTCAGCGCCTGCCAGGTGCGCCGGTCCATGCAGGCGATTGCGTCATCGGCAGGGCGCGGCGCAGCATCGGCGATTTCCCACTGAAGATACCGGCCGGGCATGCCCCAGTAGGACTCCAGCCAGCAGCCATGCTGCGGGCAGCTCAGCATCAAGGGGAGCTGCCAGACGAGTAGCACAGCTTGATTCGTTGGATCGTTCAGACACTGCGGACACGCCCGGCGAATCGTCTGGCTCGGTAGCCAGGCACGCCAGCGAGTGATGGACCGCACCTTGCGGGTGCGCTTGGGCAGGAGCACCGCGCATTGGAATGTATAGGTTTCCAAGGCTGCTGGTACCGAATCGTCGAGACTGTCGAGCAGCCACGGCACCCAGCCTGCAAGACTCATGCTGCGCAACCGCTCCAGCTCGACGCCACTGCGCTGGCAGAGCGCCGTCAGCAACGACAAGGATGGTGCGGTATCCAGGTCATCAAGTTGGCTGTGACCAAGATCGTGGGCCAGCAGCTCGTGCACGTCCATCTGGTAGCAGGCGGCGACCCGGTTGAGCCATGAGGACAGGGCTTCGCCTTCCTTGGGTGCCGGATGCAGCGGCCAGCGCGGCGCGGACTTCACATCAGTTCCCGCTCGAACTGTCGCCGCCGCTCACTGGGGCCGATGTAGTCGGCCATGCTGAGCGTGCGGTGGTTGATCGCTTCCTCGCCACTCTCCACGGCGGCGACGGCCGCCGCCACCAGCAGATGTGCAAGCTCGCCGATGGTGCCTTCGCTCCGGGTGAGCAGGTAGCGGGCCATGTCCAGCGTGGCAATCGGGGATGGCCGCCGTAGCGGGAGTGACGCCGCGAAGCTGGCCAGCAGCGAGCAGCAGTCCTCATTGGCCTCCCACGGCGGCAGCAGCATCGGCTCGAAGCGGTTTTCCAACTGATCGTCCGAACGGATGGCCAGGTACGCCTCGCGCGTGCCGACCCCGACCAGGGGGATACGCAGCTCGTTGCCGAGGAAGCGCAGCAGGTTGAGGAACTCGCGCCGGTTAACGCTGTTGCCAGCCAGTACATTGTGCAGTTCGTCGATCACCAGCATGCGCACGCCGACCTTGCGCAGCAGGGCCAGCGCCAGTTGCTCCATTTCCGGCAGCCGTGGGCGCGGGCGCAGCGGCGCGCCCATCGCAGCCAGCAGCGCGACATAGAAGCGGATCACCGATGGCTCTGACGGCATCTGCACGACCAGCACCGGGATATGTTCTTGGTCAGCGTCGGTGCCGACCGGGTGCGCCCGCCGGAATTTCTCGACGATCATCGACTTGCCGTTGTTGGTGGGGCCGACCAGCAGCAGGTTTGGCATGCGTTGCTTGTTCGGCCACGCATACAGAGTTTCCAGCCGGTTCAGCGCCTCGACCGCGCGCGGGTAGCCGATCCAGCGGTCGGCGCGAATGCGCTGGATGCGCTCGTCTGCCGGCAGCCTGGCCAAACCCTGTGCCGCTGGCAGCAGGTGGGACAGGTCAATGACGGGATATTCGTCCACGGCTACCACTCCTCGATCTGATCGAACGGTTTGGCCGGCGGCAGGTTGTCTGCCTGCGGGTCAGCCATGTCCACATCCGGCGGTATGGGCTTGGCCGGTGGCTCCGACGTCTTGAGGTGCTGGCGGCGATCAGCGTCGCGCCGCGCCTTGCGCGTGGCCTTCTGGGCGGTGGTCACGATCTCGCGCATCTGCCCGATCATGCGGAACAGCGCCGACTCGTCCACCTGCTCGCGCCCGAGCTGACGCAATTTGGCCAGCGCCTGGCGTTGTTCCCAGAGGGTGACGGCCGGATGGGACAAGGTGCGGTAGTGGATCTCCAGATAGTGCTGACCTTCCGGTTCCAGTACCCAGATGCGGCTGATGTCGCGCGGATCGCGCCGGATCAGGAAGGCGGGCAAGCGCTCGCGCCGGGCAATCCACGGCTTGAGGGCGTCGGCGTAGTAGTGGATGTGGTCGATGACAAAGCCGGTGCGGGTCAGGGTGCGGCGGATCACCGGCAGGAAATCGACCAAAAACGCGGTGGGGCGGGTAACGACGGCCGGGACGCCAACGCGCTCCACGGCCTCGGCCCAGCGCGCGGCCGGCGGCTGGAGCAGGCCGTTGTGCACGGAGCCGTGATAGGTGCCTACCGCCAACGCGAGCCAGCGCTCCAGCTCGCGCAGCGTCAGGGTGGCCATCTTCTCGGAATCGTACTCGCCGCGCTGGCCGGGATTGGAGAAGGTCGTCCCCGGTAATTCGTCGTGGATCATCTGCATCGCCGTGCCGATGATCCGTTCCACGATGCCGCCGTAGTGCGGCTGGCCTGGTGGGCGATAGTCCAGCCGGATGCCATGCTGTTCGCAGCCACGGCGCAGCGCTTCGCTTTTGAACTCGGCCGCGTTGTCCAGATAGAGCAGCCTGGGCTTGCCGCTCATCGGCCAGTCCATTTCCACATTCAGCCCTTCCAGCCAGGGCCGCTTGTCGCAGGCGGCATGCGCGAGGCATAGGCCGACCGAGACGGCGGACGGCGCTTCCAGCGTGACCACCATGCCGAGTACGCAGCGCGTGAACACGTCGATGGCGAGGGTCAAATATGGGCGGCCAATCGGTTGCCGGTCGCGCTCGTCGACCACGATCAGGTCGATGACGGTGTGGTCGATCTGCACCTGTTCCAGCGGCATGGTGACTTCGGGCGGAATGCCACCCGCGCCTTGCAAGGGACGGGCAGCGTCCTGCCCGCCCCGGCTGCGGGCTATTTTCGCCGGGTGTAGTCCGGCAATCCGCTGGGCCACGGTGTTGCGCGCCGGCACCGGCAGCTTCTGGGTTTTGCACGCCTGCGCGACTTCGCGGTGGAACGCCGCCAGGCTGCGTTTCTGCTTGGTCAGGAAGCGCTTTTGCAGCAGCTCGCGGATGATGCGCTCGACCGGTTCCGGCAAGCGCCCCTTGCCTTTGCCGCCGCCGGATCGGCCGGGCGTCAGGTCTGTTACCAGGCCAGTACCCTGCCGGGCGCGACGGATCAGGACATATACCTGTCGCCGGGACAGGCCCAGCGCTTGGGCTGCCTCATCGGCGGCTTCATGCCCGACCACCTCAAGCGCTGCCAGTGGCCCGATGATTTCCGTCCGGTGCCGGGCTTGCGCCCATGCCTCGTCGGGCAGGGTGGCCACGCCTTGCGCGGCAATCGGTGGAGTGTCTGATGTCATGCCCAAACCTCGCTTTGGTGCACACGAGTATTGAGCATAGCCGAGATTGGTGCAGACGACTCCTGATATTGGGCTGTCAGGAGCCGTATGCACACCAAGCGTTACATCCAGTCAGATGGTGCGGTCGTCTTCTGAAAACGACACTTTCGTCCAGGGTCTTGTCTTTGGTGTTGAAAAAGCTGGCCAGGGTATGAGCGTCCATCCCCTCGTTTTTGAGTGCGGCAACTTGGTTCCCATACGGCGCCAATGCGAGGATTCGATAGCCGAGTTGATCCTCTGTCTTGCCGTAACTCATTGCCTCGTTGACGGATGTGAGCAGTTGCACGGCCCGCTCAACGGAGTAGGTTTTGCCCGTACCAGCATCACCCTGAATGCCGACAAACCGATTCTCCGTGCTGACGATGGTCTCGACGGCTTGCCGTTGGCCAGCGGTGAGGGTTGATCCTTCAAGTGCTTTAGCGACCTGCTCCTGGGACATGAGCGGCGTCACCTGGCCCCGGCCAGTGCGCTCAATGGCAAGGATGGCTTTCTCGCGCTTCAAGCCTTTCTGTGTGGTGTAGCGCTTCTCGGTTGGCACCAATGAACCGCGCTCGATGGCGGTGGCCACGTACTGTTTTGCCTGCTTGTCCGTCCAGCCTTTCAACTCCTGCAGGTGAGCTTGCCAACCTGCAGGCGACAACACGGGCGCGTTTTCCGTGGGCTGTGCCATTGAGTAGGCCGGTGCTGACTCTATGAGCGTACCTTGTTGTACCAGCCGGGCTATTTCGGCCCGTACCTGGTCAGGCCCGGCCAACCCTACCGAACGCTGGAGCGCCACGGTCAACAGGTCCAACTGGGTAACAACCTGTTCACGCTCGGTCAGGTGATTGATTGCGTATTGCACAACGGCTTGGGCCGGTGTCAGCCCTGCGGGTAGATTGGGATCAGATGGAACGCGGCCAGCGCCTGACGCTGGGCCTGATTCACCATACTCGCGGCCATCCAATCGGCTTTGTGGGCCGTAGTCGATCCCTAACTCGCGGCTTTTCGTCACCCAATACTGTTTCACCAGATCGTGGTCGCGCTCGTCTTTGTGCGGCCTGGTGGCCATTGAGATAACTTGTTTTTCCAGAGTGGTCGCGTCGGCCCGGGTTTTCCCGTCCTTGGCCAACGCTTCTTCAATGACTTTGCTGCGGCTGGAGAATGCTTCGATCTGTTCCCGTGAAATGTGATTCAGCTCGAAGTTGCCTTTGCCATCGAGTACGCGGATCTCGTAGCCCAGCTCGCGCAGCTCCAAGGCCAGTTGGCCCTTGTACATGGCGTCAACTTCATGCTGAACCTTGAAAATATCGTCGTTGAACAAGGCACGCCATTTACCATCGGCGCGCTGCGTCATGTTCATGATCACCGCATGGGTGTGCAGTTGGGGATCCTTGCCGCGACTCATTTCGTGGCGAAACTTGCCAATGACCATGTTCCCCGTGCGTTCGCGCAGGAACTTGCCCTGTACCTTGCGCCGTGCCTGGGCGAGCTTTTCGACGTGGTGCATGGCCTTGGCCACCGCCCGGTCGTGAGCCAGGGTGACATTTTTGTCGCCGGCGACGAGTGCTTGCATCGACACCGATTTCGGCGCCGAGAATGTCATGTCCAAGCCCATGCGCCGCTTGTTGGTTTCGGCATTGAACGTGGTGTGGATCCGCTCGCCGTTCGGCAACTTGCCATCAAGCAGTTTGGCCAGTTGCAGCTGATCGACGGGGCCGACCAGGCCGAGCCGTTCGGCACCTTCGCCTTGCCACTCGCCGGGTGTTTCCTTGGCGTAGTAGGGGTGCATAGAGAAAACGGAAAAAATCGTACGATAGGCCCTGTGACCCGCAAAGTTCGGGCATGTCTCTGTCAGAGTGTTTGCACTTGCTCGGTTTGCCTTTCATTTCTTGACTACAATCGTGGGAGCTGAAGGATCAGATCCCCTCAACAAAAGCCCCGTCAAGATGCCGGGGCTTTTGTTTTCAGTCCACACCGTTGAGCAGAGAACGACTAGATCATGGTGAGCTGATGCCGGTAGGTGTTGTCATAGAGGTTTGATAGTGCTCCATGTTCAGTCTTTCGCATTCAGCATCTGCTTCTATCTGTGTCGGGTAGGTGAACTGCAATCGCTGCTTATCTTGATTGTCATAAATATCAAACCCGCCAGGAACTGTAGTGGAGTGAAAGCGAGTTCCATTACGAATCGATCCTGTTTCGATGGGGATCGCAGGAACAACAACAAATCTCTGAATCATCGTCGCGTCCTTGTGTTGAGTGAATCTTAACTAATAGCGGCAGCCCGCCACTTCTTCAAGTTTTGATAAACCCAATGACAACCAAGCAGCCTGAAGCCGTGGCCTGTCAGGTTGAAGTCATAGAGGTTTGTAGGGAAACGTCAGGAAAAGCCGAAATAGCCCCTATCTTGACGTACTTCGGTCGTCCGGTCTGACGCCAGGTTGAGGCATACCCT
>NZ_BCBD01000169.1:0-11728 GCF_001320345.1 Pseudomonas sp. NBRC 111127
AAGCCCGCGAACAGGGCGGCACAAGCAGCAGATGATCAAGCCGCGACTCGGTACTGCTCCAGCGAGGCGGCCAGCGCAGCCACTTCGTGGCACTTCTGCACAGCCACCTCTACGGTGCCATGCGCCAACGAACAGGCCGGCGCCAGCCACAGCCGCGCCCCCAGGCGCTCATGGGCGTCTTGCAACAGCCCCAGGGCATTGTCCAGTTCGCAAGGCGCGCCATCGCGGCCATCAACCAGGCCAAGCGACAGCACTTTATAGGCCGGCAGGCGGTCAAGGATGGCCTGATACTGTGCGGGCGCCTGCACCAGATCGATGTGCAGGCCATCGACTGGCAGGTTGGCGGCCAGGCCAAGGTTGCCATCCAGGCCACCGGCGTACGTGGCAATCAACTTCTTCAATGGTGCACGCTGCAGGATGTTGTAGACGCGCTCGAAGGCGTTTTTCCAGTCCTGGGGCAGGTCGTGGGCGAGGATCGGTTCGTCGATCTGGACCCATTCGACGCCCAGCGCAGCCAAGCGGTTGAGGGCCTGATCATACAAGGGCAGCAGGCGATCGAGCAGTTCCAGCTTGTCGAAGTCGGCGTTGCGTGCCTGGCCCTGCCACAGGTAGGTCAACGGGCCGATCACGACAGGCTTGATGGCATGGCCCAGCGCGTTGGCATGCTCCACCTCTTCGAACAAGGGTTCCCAGTTGAGGGCAAACGGCTGGTCATCGGTACCCGGCAGCTGGCCACATTGGCCGGTTTCGCCGACGGGCAGCAGTTCGATACCGGCGTCTTTCTGCACTTGCCAATGGCGGGCCCGCAGTTCGCGGTCGCCGCCAATGTATGGAAAGCCCAGGTTGTGTGCCAGTGCCATGTGTCGCCCCTCAGCATGCTCAAATTGATGAGGGGATTTTCCAGTGGATCGTGGTGTTGAGACAAACTCATAAAATTTGAGATAAACCCAAGAAATTCTCATGATCCTGAGGGCGCAGGGGCCGACCCATGTCTTGTTCAGAGCACCAGCCTGCGCATCCGGACATGACCTCCTGCCCCTTCTGCCGCACAATGCCACCCTGACCACACCAGGTGCCCGGCCTCATGAGCCTGCTGAAAACCGCGCTGCGTGAACACCATTTCGTCTGTGTCATGGAGTTTGTGCCCAAAGCCTCTGCAGAACGCTTCGCTGCGATGCAAGCGATCATGGACCGTGCGCAGCTGTGCGGCTGGCCAATGACCGTGGCCATCGGCGACCGCGTCGGCAGCCCGCTGGACATGTCGCCGCTGGACGCCCTGGCCTCGTTCGACCGCCCGGTGCCAGCCCTGCCGCATTTCTCCGGCAAGGACCGCGAACGCCACCACTTGCTCGCGCAATTGCAGCGCATGGAGGCGGCCGGCCTCGACCAGTTGCTGCTGCTGACCGGTGACCGTTTGCCTGGGCATGAACCCGGCCAGCGCCCGGTGCGCTACCTGGAGTCGGTGGCCGCGCTGCAGATTGCCCGCCAGGCCTGCCCGCACTGGTTGCTGGGCGCGGCGCTGAACCCATTCAAGTACCACGAGGAAGAAGGCGGCGCGCAGTACTTCAAGGCCGAGAAAAAACTGGCTGCGGGGGCCGACTTCCTCACCTTGCAACTGGGCTTCGACGCAGCCAAACACCAGGAAGCCATGCACTGGATGCGCCGCCAGGCCGCGCCCAAACCCATGCTGGCCTGCCTGATGAGCCTCACCCATGGCCGTGCAGCGATGCTCGACCACGTCGCCGGCGTGACCGTTACCCCCTCCATGCGCGAAATGCTCGAAGCAGAAATGGCGCAGTCCAAGGCTTTTGCCCAGGCGCGCAGCGTTGACCGCCTTGCCTTGCAGATCATCGGTACGAAGCTGATGGGTTACGCGGGCGTGCACCTGTCGGGCATTCATGACCTGAAGCAGCTGCTTGCCCTTGAAGCGCGACTGGCGTACTGGCAAACGCACGTCCACACCCTGGAGCAATGGGCGCCCGCCTGGCAAGCCAGTTGGCAGATGCCGGGGCTGCCGGCAGTCACCTTCCATCCCCCCCAGGCCAACTGGCGCCAGGGCGAATCAAGGGTCGATGCCTCGTTCAAGGAAAAAGCCCGCTACCACCTGATGCATGGCATGCATGGGCTGCTGTTCAGCCGCCGCAACAGCCTGAGCAAGGCATTTGGCTGGGCGGTGCGCCAGCCACTGTGGACCACCCGCCTTGGCGCACAGGTGCTGCACACCCTGGAGCGCAGTGTGAAGCGCCCGTTGGTTGGCTGCGATACCTGCGGCCGCTGCCGCCTGGAAGACACCTTGTACACCTGCCCGGAAACCTGCCCCAAGGGCCTGGCCAATGGCCCCTGTGGGGGCACCGCGCTCAACCGCTGCGAGTTCGGCGACCGCGAGTGCATCCACAGCATCAAGTACCGCACTGCCAAGGCCGTGGGGCAAACCGCCGTGCTGAGGGAGCGGCTGATCCCCTGCATCGAGGAGCAAACGCGCCACCGCAGCTCGTGGCCGCAGTGGTTCGCGCCACCCTCGCCGCGCCGGGTCAGCCCTCAGCCAGCGCCTCGAACCCAGCCCGAATCGTAGCCTCGGGCAGGTCATCGGCAATGAAGACCATCACGCTTTCGCGGGTTTCGCCTTCGGCCCACTCGGCGTCCCAGTCGAAGCCATACAGCTTGAGCACACCCTGGAACACCAGCTTGCGGTCCTCGCCGGCAATGTTCAGCACGCCCTTGTAACGCAGCAGCTGTTTGCCATGGGTTTCCAGCAGGTCGTTCATGAAGCCGCTGAGGCGGTCGATATCCAGCGCGGCTTCGGTACGCAGCACCAGGGTGCCGATACGGTCGGGGGTGGCTGGCTTGAGCACCGGGCGCAGCGAGGGTTTCAGGTTTGCGCCCAGGTCGGGGTTGAGGTTGAAGCCGCGCACGTCCAGCAACTCTGCCAGGTCGATGCAACCGTGCTCGACCACACGGATCGCCGCCCGCCCGTTGATACGGGCCAGGCGTTCGCGCAGGGCCTGGACCGCAGCCGGCTCGACGAGGTCGGTCTTGCTCAGCAACAGGCGATCGGCAAAGCCGACCTGGGCCTGGGCGATGGTCTGGGTCAAATGCAACTCGGCATGCTTGGCATCGACCAGGGTGATGATGCCGTCGAGGATGTAGCGCTCGCGCAGTTCCTCGTCGATGAAGAAGGTTTGCGCCACCGGCGCCGGGTCGGCCAGGCCGGTGCATTCGATCACCAGGCGGTCGAAGGCGATTTCGCCGGCATCCAGGCGCTCGAGCAGCAGGTACAAGGCGCGGGTCAGGTCGCCGTGGATGCTGCAGCACACACAGCCGTTGGCCAGGGTCATCACCTGCACCGGCTGGTCGCCCAGCAACTGGCTGTCGATGCCGGCGTCACTGAATTCGTTTTCGATCACCGCCAGCTTCAGACCATGCTCGGCCTTGAGCATGTGTTTGAGCAAGGTGGTCTTACCGGCACCGAGGAAGCCGGTGAGGATGGTTACGGGAATGGGCGTCTGCACGCAGAACATCTCCTGTGCGGAAAAAACACTGGCCCGATCGCCGGCAAGCCAGCTCCCACAGGTACCGCGCAAACCTTGACGCCTGGGCAGTACCTGAAAGAGCGCCCCAAAGGCACCGCACAAACCTGGAGGCCTGTGAAGTGCCTGTGGGAGCTGGCTTGCCAGCGATGAGGCCGGTACAGGTTAACGCTTGAGACTCAACAGCACTTGGGCCCGGACTTGCCGCCATAACGTGCTTCCTGACGTTCGCGGAAGAACTGCTCATACGTCATGACCGGCTTGTCCGGGTGTGTCTTGTGCATGTGCTCGACATAGTTGTCGTAGTCGGGCATGCCGACCATCAGGCGGGCGGCCTGCCCCAGGTACTTACCCAGTCGACCCAGGTCGTTGAACATGACAGCGGTCCTCTCAAGCGTCAGGCAGGGCCTGGAATGGGGTTTCCTTGTCGCTGCGTTCTTTGCGGCCGAGGGCGGCGTAGCCGACCTTGATGGCAAAGAACAGCACACTGAACACCACCAGCAGGAACAGAATGGTCAGGCCGGCGTTGGTGTAGGCGTTGAAGATCACGTGTTGCATCTGCCCGATGTCCTTGGCCGGGGCCAGAACCTGGCCGGCGTCCAGGGCGGTGCTGTACTTCTTGGCCAGGGCCAGGAAACCTACAGCCGGGTTCGGGTCGAACAGCTTGATCAGGCCAGCCGCCGTGGTGCAGATCAGCAGCCAGGCTGCCGGCAGCAGGGTGACCCAGATGTAGCGCTCGCGCTTCATCTTGATCAGGACCACGGTGCCCAGCATCAGGGCAATACCCGCCAGCATCTGGTTGGAGATACCGAACAGTGGCCACAGGGTGTTGATACCGCCCAGCGGGTCGATCACGCCCTGGTACAGCAGGTAACCCCACAACGCTACACAACCACCGGTGGCCAGCAGGTTGGCACCCCACGACTCGGTGCGTTTCAGGGCTGGTACGAAACTGCCCAGCAAGTCTTGCAGCATGAAGCGCCCGGCACGGGTACCGGCGTCGACCGCGGTGAGGATGAACAGCGCCTCGAACAGGATCGCGAAGTGGTACCAGAACGCCATGGTGTTTTCACCCGGCAGCACCTGGTGCAGGATTTGCGCGATACCTACCGCCAGCGTGGGTGCACCCCCGGCACGGGCCAGGATGGTGTGCTCGCCAATGTCGCGGGCCACCGCCTCCAGTTGCTCGGGCGTTATCAGGAAGCCCCAGCTGCTCACGGTCTGCGCGACCGACGCCACATCGGCGCCGACCACGGCTGCCGGGCTGTTCATGGCGAAGTACACGCCAGGTTCGATCACCGACGCAGCCACCATGGCCATGATGGCCACGAACGACTCCATCAGCATGCCGCCATAGCCGATGTAGCGGGCGTTGGTTTCGTTATCCAGCAGCTTGGGCGTAGTGCCCGAGGAGATCAGCGCGTGGAAGCCAGACACCGCACCACAGGCAATGGTGATGAACAAGAACGGGAACAGGGTGCCCTTCCACACAGGGCCCGTGCCATCGGTGAACTGGGTCAGCGCCGGCATTTTCAGCTCGGGCATGGTCACCAGGATGCCGATGGCCAGGGCGATGATGGTACCGATCTTGAGGAAGGTCGACAGGTAGTCGCGCGGCGCCAGCACCAGCCACACCGGCAGTACCGCAGCCACGAAACCGTAACCGACCAGCATCCAGGTGATCTGCACACCGGTGAAGGTGAACGCCGGGCCCCATACCGGATCGGCCGCAATCTGGCCCCCCAGCCAGATCGAGGCCAACAGCAGCACCACGCCGATGATCGAGATTTCACCAATGTGGCCCGGGCGGATGTAGCGCATGTAAATGCCCATGAACATCGCGATCGGGATGGTCGCCATCACCGTGAACATGCCCCATGGGCTTTCGGCCAGGGCCTTGACCACGATCAGCGCCAGCACCGCCAAGATGATGATCATGATCAGGAAGCAGCCGAACAGGGCGATGGTGCCCGGAATGCGGCCCATTTCCTCGCGCACCATGTCGCCCAGCGAGCGGCCATTGCGGCGGGTAGACAGGAACAGGACCATGAAGTCCTGCACTGCACCGGCCAGCACCACACCGGCAATCAGCCACAGCGTGCCGGGCAGGTAGCCCATTTGCGCGGCGAGCACCGGGCCCACCAGTGGGCCAGCGCCGGCGATGGCGGCGAAGTGGTGGCCGAACAGAATGTGTTTGTTGGTCGGAACGTAGTCCAGGCCGTCGTTGTTGAGCACCGCCGGGGTGGCACGGCGCGGGTCGAGTTGCATCACTTTGGTGGCGATGAACAGGCTGTAGTAGCGATAGGCGACCAGGTAGATGGCCACTGCCGCGACCACGATCCACAAGGCATTGATCGCCTCACCGCGACGCAGGGCAACAACACCCAGCGCGCAGGCCCCTATGACTGCCAGCGCCAGCCACGGTATGTGGCGTAGCAGGCTATTATTGTTGTTCATGGTTAGCTTCCAGCTGTTGGATTGGAAAGACCGCCCACCGAGTCTAGGGCGAGTCAGGCGGCATTGCCACACTTGCTTTGGTCTAGAGCCTCTGCGGCCAGATTGCAGTACCTGATGCACAAACCCTTCATCACCCTGATCAGGATGCCACCCGAGGGCCTTACCCATGAGCGATCACGACGAACGTAGGCATTTCCAGCGAATCTGCTTCGACGCCCCTACCGAACTTCACCAAGGCTCCCGATGCTGGTCGCCCAAGCTGCTGGACATTTCGCTCAAGGGGCTGCTGGTGGAACGCCCGCAGCAATGGGATGCCGACCTGAGCCAGAACTTCGACGCAATCATCACGCTGGACGAGCAAACGCAGGTGACCATGCAGGTCGAACTGCGCCACGAAGAGCAGACCCAGCTAGGTTTCATTTGCCTCTACATCGATGTCGAATCGATGACCCATCTGCACCGTCTTGTGGAATTGAACCTGGGTGACGGCACCATAATGATGCGTGAGCTGCGGGAATTGATCGAAGAATGAAATCTCTTAGCTAGCTAAGGGCATTCCCACTTTGTGTTTCCTGTCTACTCAGACAGCTTTAAGGCTGGGTAGCAGGACTTTGTACACACCCCTCTAGTACAGCTTTAAACAAGTTGGTACGGCTCATGCATTGGGTTTTAACACACCCTGATGCCGCACTTGTGCGCGCTCCGATCAAAATATTGTATACAATTCTTGTGGCAATCAATCACGGGAAGTGTCTACAGTAGCGCCACAACAATAAACAGAGAGCCTGCTCCATGACTACGTCCCCTAGCACGTCTCCCGCTCAACGCCCCGAGGACGAAAACCTCGGGCTGGGCGCCAACCTGGCCTATGGTCTGCAACACGTGTTGACCATGTACGGGGGGATCGTCGCGGTGCCCCTGATCCTGGGGCAGGCCGCTGGCCTGAACGGTGGCGAAATCGGCATGCTGATCGCCGCCTCGCTGTTTGCCGGTGGCCTGGCCACCCTGCTGCAGACATTGGGTCTGCCGTTTTTCGGCTGCCAGCTACCGCTGGTGCAGGGCGTGTCGTTCGCGGGCGTGGCGACCATGGGCGCCATTCTCAGCAGCGAAGGTGGCGGTGGCTTGCCGGGGGTGCTCGGTGCGGTCATGGCGGCATCGCTGATCGGCTTCCTGATTACCCCGGTGTTCTCGCGCATTACCAAGTTCTTCCCGCCCCTGGTGACCGGTATCGTCATCACCACCATCGGCCTGACCCTGATGCCGGTCGCCGCGCGCTGGGTAATGGGCGGCAACAGCGCTTCGCCTGAGTTCGGCAGCGTGGCCAATATCGGCCTGGCGGCGCTGACCTTTGCCATTGTGCTGCTGCTGAGCAAACTGGGTAGCGCGAGCATCTCGCGGCTGTCGATCCTGCTGGCCATGGTGGTCGGCACATTGATCGCCTGGGCGCTGGGCATGGCCGACTTCAGCAAGGTCACCGAAGGCCCGATGTTCGCCTTCCCCACGCCGTTCCATTTCGGCATGCCCGAGTTTCACATCGCGGCCATCCTGTCGATGTGCATCGTCATCATGGTGACCCTGGTGGAAACCTCGGCCGACATCCTTGCCGTGGGCGAGATCATCGATACCAAGGTCGACTCCAAGCGCCTGGGCAACGGCCTGCGTGCCGACATGGCGTCGAGCATTCTGGCGCCGATCTTCGGCTCGTTCACGCAAAGCGCATTCGCCCAGAACGTCGGCCTGGTGGCCGTTACCGGCGTCAAGAGCCGTTATGTGGTGGCTACCGGTGGCCTGATCCTGGTGGTTCTCGGCCTGCTGCCGATCATGGGCCGGGTCATTGCCGCCGTCCCTACCCCGGTACTGGGCGGTGCAGGGATCGTGCTGTTCGGCACCGTGGCAGCCAGTGGTATCCGCACTTTGTCCAAGGTCAGCTACAAGAACAACGTGAACCTGATCATCGTCGCGGCATCGCTGGGCTTCGGCATGATCCCGATCGCCGCGCCGACCTTCTACCACCACTTCCCGAACTGGTTCGAGACCATCTTCCACTCGGGCATCAGCTCGGCGGCGATCATGGCCATCCTGCTGAACCTGATCTTCAACCACTTCACCACCGGCAACTCGGAAAACCAGTCGGTGTTCGCTGCGGCCTACGAGCGCACCATCCAGTATTCGGACATTTCCGCACTGCGCGATGGCGACTACTTCAAGGATGGCAAGTTGTTCGATGCCGAGGGTAACGAGGTGCCGATGCTGGAGCTGGACGAGCATGGCAATGAAACGGTCAGACGCCCTGCGGCGGTGGCCGAGCATTGAGGGTTGCCTGAGCGGTGAGGTGGGGGGGCCGATGCGCATCATCGGCCCCCTTTTTCGTTTGCCTGTGCCGGCGATAGGGCCGGAACAGGCTACGAATTACTCGAACAATGCATCCAGGGCCTGCTCCAGCCGGGTCACGGCAATGACCTGCAGCCCCGCTGGCGGCTCCTTCGGCGCATTGCCCTTGGGCACGATCGCCCGCTTGAAACCGTGCTTGGCCGCCTCCTTCAAGCGCTCCTGCCCGCTTGGCACCGGGCGTACCTCGCCCGACAAGCCGATCTCGCCGAACACCAGCAGGCCATGGGCCAGTGGCCGATTGCGCAGGCTGGACATCACCGCCGCCAGCAGCGCCAGGTCCGAAGCGGTTTCCAGCACCTTGACCCCGCCCACCACATTGAGGAACACGTCCTGGTCGTGGGTGGGTATACCGCCGTGGCGGTGCAGTACCGCCAGCAGCATGGCCAGGCGGTTCTGGTCCAGGCCCAGGGTGACCCGGCGCGGGTTGGCCAGGTGGCTGTCGTCCACCAGCGCCTGCACCTCGACCAGCATGGGCCGGGTGCCTTCCCAGGTGGCCATCACCACGCTGCCCGGCACTTCCTCCTGGGTACGGTTGAGGAAGATCGCCGACGGGTTGGAGACCTCTTTCAAGCCGCGGTCGGTCATGCCGAACACGCCCAGCTCGTTGACGGCGCCGAAGCGGTTCTTCACCGCCCGCAGCAAGCGCAGGCGGCCGTCGGACTCGCCCTCGAAATACAACACGGTATCGACCATGTGCTCCAGCACCCGCGGGCCGGCCAGCGAGCCCTCCTTGGTGACGTGGCCGACCAGGAAGATGGCCGTGCCGCTCTGCTTGGCATAACGCACCAGCAACGCCGTGCTTTCACGCACCTGGGCAACGCCACCAGGGGCTGACTGCAACTGCTCGGTGAAGATGGTCTGGATGGAGTCGATCACCATTACCCGCGGTTTTTCGACTCGTGCCGTGGCAATGATCGTCTCGATGCAGGTTTCGGTCATGACCTTGAGCTTGTCCTGGGGCAGGCCCAGCCGGCGCGAGCGCATGGCCACCTGTTGCTGCGATTCCTCGCCAGTGACATACAGTGCCGGCATGCCCACGGCGATGTTGCACAGGGTCTGCAACAGGATGGTCGACTTGCCGATGCCGGGGTCGCCACCAATCAGCACCACCGAGCCGTCTACCAGGCCGCCACCCAACACACGGTCCAGCTCGGTGCTGCTGGTGGTGAAACGGGGGATCTCCTCGACGCTGACTTCGGCCAGGGTCTTGATCTGTGCCTGCTGCCCGGTCCAACCGGCGCGGCCACTGCTGGGCGCAGCGGCACCGCCGCTTTCGATCATGGTTTCGACCAGGGTGTTCCAGGCCCCGCACTCACCACACTGGCCGGCCCATTTGGGGAAGGTCGCGCCGCACTCGGTGCAGCCATACATGCGCTTGGCCTTGGCCATGGGTTGGGGTCTCCTGGAAAAATCGCCATGATAGCCGAGCCGCACGTGCCTCGAGCGCTTCGGGATGCGACAAAACTATTCGTTCTAACCGCAGTCAGTTGCCCTGAACACAACGCATGAAGCGTTCAAGTGGCTTACACTGCGTTTACCTCACCTTTTGTTACAAGGATCTAAACATGGGCATGCTCAATGAGTTCAAGGCCTTCGCGGTCAAAGGCAACGTCGTCGACATGGCGGTTGGTATCATCATCGGCGCAGCCTTCGGCAAGATCGTCTCGTCCTTCGTCGGCGACGTGATCATGCCTCCGCTGGGCCTGTTGATTGGTGGTGTGGATTTCAGCGACCTGGCCATTACCCTGAAAGCCGCTCAAGGTGACGTACCGGCGGTGGTGCTGGCCTATGGCAAGTTCATCCAGACCGTGATCGACTTCCTGATCGTGGCCTTCGCCATTTTCATGGGCGTGAAGGCCATCAACCGGCTCAAGCGTGAAGAGGCCGTGGCACCGACTGCCCCGCCAGTGCCTACCCCCCAGGAAACCCTGCTGACCGAGATTCGCGATTTGCTCAAGACGCAGAACCAGAACCGCCTGCCTTGAGTTTGCCGGGCTGCCTTGCAGCCCGCTCCTGCTCGCCGGCACCGGCAGCGCCGGTGCCCAGGCCCGGCGCCTTACCAGTAATTCTCGACCGCCACCTGGCCGGGGCGCTTGCTCAGGCTCAACTGCAGGTCGCGTGCCTTGAGCACCTTGCGTGTCTCGTCGATCATCTCCGGGTTGCCGCACAGCATCACCCGCGAATGCTCGGGGGACAGTTCCAGCCCCGCCGCCCTCTCCAACTCACCGTTCTCGATCAGCGTGGTAATGCGCTGGTTCAGCGCACCAGGGTGCTGCTCGCGGGTGACCACCGGAATGAACTGCAACTTGCCAGCAAACTCGGCCAGATAATCGCGCTGTTCCAGCCCGGCAATTTCATCCACATAAGCCAGCTCTCTGGCCTCGCGTACCGAATACACCAGCTTGATGCTGTCGAACCGCTCCCAGGCCTCGAAGTCCTGCAGGATCGACATGAACGGCGCAATGCCGGTACCGGTAGCCAGCAGCCACAGGTCGCGGCCGCCGACGAAGCGGTCGAGGGTGAGGAAGCCAAACGCCTGGCGGTCTATCAGCAAGGTATCACCTGCCCCCAGGCGGCTCAGCTCACTGGTGAACTCGCCGCCCGGCACCACGATAGAGAAGAAATCCAGGTGCTCGTCATGGGGCGCACTGACCATGGAATAGGCGCGCCATACCACGCTGCCATCGGCCTTGGTCACGCCCAGCCGGGCGAACTGGCCGGAACGGAATCGGAACCCGGCATCGCGCGTAACCCGCAGGCTGAAGAGGTTCGGCGTCAGCGGCTGAACATCGAGCAGGGTCTGGCGGGTGAACTTTTCGGCGCTAGCGGTCATATCGGGCTCCAGGGTTGGCGTGTGCACAGTGTCGCCTAAAGTGCTCGGGATAAAAACCACCGCTTTGTAGGGCCTCACGCCGGGTGCCGGTATGAAAGTCGCAGAGAATGCAGTTGGCTATAGCAAAAAATCCCAACACAACGGTAGGTCTTTTCCTACACTAGTCCTGATTCTCAAACGGATTGGATCCCGCGCCCCAAGGAGTGTTTCAGATGCTTCACTGGAAACCTGAACATCTTGATGCGTTCGTCAACGAGCGCAGCCCAAAGAAGCTGTTCAACATCGCAGTGCATCTGGCGCAGGACCTGGCCATGCAGTACCTGGGGCTGAACCTGCGCATTCAGATCGCGACGCAGACGCCCAGGCTCTACCTGTACAGCAACTATCCCGATGAATGGATCAGTCGCTATCAGCGCGACGACTTCTACAAGCAGGACTGCGCCGCCCACCTCAGCCACCAGTCGACCCTGCCGGTGCTGTGGACCGACGAGCTCTATCATGAGGCCCCGCACTTTCGCGA
>NZ_BCBD01000170.1:0-11716 GCF_001320345.1 Pseudomonas sp. NBRC 111127
TCCGCTCCAATCATTGGCAAGTAGCACAGCGGTAGTGCTCCCGGCTGTTAACCGGGCGGTCGCAGGTTCGAATCCTGCCTTGCTAGCCATTCGCCGCTATAGCTCAGCTGGCAGAGCGTCCGCCTTGTAAGCGGAGGGCCCAAGGTTCGAATCCTTGTGGCGGCACCATTTCATGCCAAGCTACGGAGTCGAGCGCATGGATTTTTTTCACCGCATGCTCGACAAGCTCGACTGGGCCATTGCGGGCCTATTGGGGGCCTTGGTTGCCACCCGCTGGCACAAGGACGACCTGACGGACCGAAAGGCCTGGTTGCTGTTCCTTCTGACCGGCATGGCCTGTGCCCACTACCTGACGGGCATGGTCAGCACCTACTTCGGTATTGTCGAGCCCCGCAACGTTGCGGGGGTAGGGTTCCTGCTGGGCACCTTCGGTGGCTCGCTCATTGCTGCCGTCACCCGCGCCATCAAGGCCGCTGATCTCTGGTCTGTCATCAGGTCCAAGTTCGGAGGGCCCAACGGATGATTCTCGAATACGTCAACGCCTTCTCTGCTGGCCTGATCGCCTTGTGGGCTACCTGGGCAGTCCTGAGCGGGAAGGTGCGCGATGGGGTGATAGGGAAAATTCTTTACTCCATCATCGCCCTGAGCGGCTACGCCATCCTTGCTCGATCTGATCGCATGTTCTTCACCCCGAACACGGCAGGCGTCACGATGCACGTCGCGCTGGCCCTGGCTGGCATTCGGCATATGTTTGTCGTCATGTACTGGCCAAGGGTCAAGCGCTGGATCTGCCGCCGCCTTGACTGCGACCTGTGCAAGCAGCCGAAGTGATGCGCGCCACGAAATCATGAAGTGCCATTTTGTGGCGCGGAGTAAAAACCTGTGACCACATCAAAACCGCGAATTCAAGTGCCGTCTGGCGGAATTGTCACAAGCGACAGCCTCCAGAACTTGGTAGCCAACATCGGCACCAACCGGGATAAGCGCACGTACAACCAGTTCGGGTTCCAGTTCGTCACGCCCTACGAGCTCGAAGCGGCCTATCAGTCCAACTGGCTGGCCCGCCGCATCGTGGATAAGCCGAACGAGGATGCCCTGCGAGAGTGGCGCCGCTTCAACGGGAAGGACGCGAGCAAGATCGCTGCCGAGGAGCGTCGCCTGGGCGTGCAGCAGAAGTACCTGGATGCCTGCTGCTGGGCTGACCTCTACGGCGGCGCGGCCATGCTGATGATCACCGGCCAGGACCTGAGCAAGCCCCTCGACCTGAACAAGGTTAAGAAGGGCGGCCTCAAGAACATCGTGGTGTTCGACCGCTGGGACATTCAGCCGAGCCAGTTCAACTTCACCGATCCCGTGGCGCCCAACTGGATGCTGCCAGAGATCTACACGGTGGTGAACGGCCAGCAGCCGATCCACTACTCGCACGTCATCCGCCGTACTGGTGCCCGCCTGCCGCGTCGTATGGCTCAGTTCGAGCAGGGTTGGGGTGATAGCCGCCTGCGCCGCTGCATGGAAGACCTGCGCGATGTGGTGGCTACCAAGGGCGGCATTGCCTCCCTGGTGCTTGAGGCGAACGTCGACACCATCAGCGTGAAAGGCCTACAGGGTGCATTGTCCAGCGCGCAGTGTGATCAGATCACCGAACGCTACCGCTTGTTCGGCATGCTCAAGGGGATCATCAACCTTGGCCTGCTGGACCAAGACAACGAGGTCTATGACCGCAAGAGCATCGCCTTCTCCGGGCTGAGCCAGATCATGGAGCAATTCATGGTGTGGACTGCCGGCGCCGCTGAAATGCCGGTGACCGAGCTATGGGGGCAGTCTGCCTCCGGCCTCAACTCCACCGGAGACGGCGACCTCAAGACCTACCACGGCACCATCAAGGGCAAGCAGGACGGCCAGATGCGCCGAGACCTTGAGCGCCTGGATGAGGTAATGATCCGCTCCGCGCTGGGCACTTACCCCGAAGATATCGAGTTCGAGTGGAACCCGCTCTACCAGAAGTCGAGTGTGGAAGAGGCTCAGGAAGATCTGGCAGACGCCCAGGCCGATGCGATCAACATCGAGAACCGCATCATCCGCCCGAGCCATGCCATGCGCCGCGCTCAGGCCAAGGGCCGATACGCCATCACCGACGAGCAGATCACCGCCCAAGAGCAGCGCGAGAAGGACGAAGACAATGGCCTTGGCTCCGAAGAAGACCTCGACGCCTTCGCCATTGGAGGCCCTGACGGCGACCAACAAGGCGCTGATGGCAAGGAAGCGAAAGCCGCGGGCGCCTGACCCGGTAAAGCCGAGCGAGGACGCAGAGCGCTTCTATCGTGGGCAGCTGAAGGCCCTGGTCAGGCTCATGTCGCAGCAGCTGTACGCTGTCCTCGGCCCTGAGCTGGCCCGCTTGAAGCCTCAGTACACGGCGGACAGCGTGACCACCCTTGACGGCTGGACCGATGACATCCTCGCGGTGATTCGCCGGGTGTCATCGACGTTCACCACCAGCCTGTTCGATCAGCAGGTCCGGCGGGTAGCGGCAGGCACCATTAGCCGGGCCGAGGCCGACAACGCCCATGACTTCCGCAAGTCGGTCAACCGCGCTGTCGGCGTGGACTTCGAGCTGATCACCAAGCCCAAGGGCATGGTCGACTACCTCGAAGCCTCGACCGCCGAGAACGTCAACCTGATCAAGTCCATCCCCGCCGAGTACTTCCAGAGGGTGGAGACGATCGTGCTGGGTGGCATGAAGAGCGGCCTCGCTCCCACGGCGATCGCCAAGCAGATTCAGGAGCAGACCGGCGTCAGCGCCCGGCGGGCCAAGCTCATCGCTCGGGACCAGGTGTCGCAGCTGAACAGCGACCTTACCCGCCAGCGGCAGACGGCAGCCGGCATCGAGTTCTACCGCGTCGAGACGGCCAACGACCAGCGTGTCTCTGGCGACCCCAACGGCAAGTACCCCAATGCCAAGATCAGCTGCTACGGCATCGCCAAGCAGGACATCGGCTACGGCCCGGGCGTGTACAAGGTCGCCGAGGGCGCAACTTGGCGCGGTGTCACCGGCCTGCACCCTGGCAAGCACCACCCGCTCTGCCGGTGCGTAGGGATATCCCTGATACCCGGCGTGAACTACTTCCCCGACAAGAACGGGTAGCACATGAAGAAAATGACCATCGACGCGGCCTTTACGCCGACGTCGCGCACTCGCACGCCTGAGGGTTACCTATGCGTGAAGGGCATTGCGGCCCGCACGGGGGTCTACCAGTACGTTTCGACCGAACTGGAACTGCCGGGCCCGGCCCGCATCGTCAACGTCTACAAGCCAGCCGAAGAGCTCTTCAGTCCCGAGTCGATGGCCACGGCGATCGACAAGGACGTGACCAACGACCACCCGGACGACCTGGTCGATTCGACCACCTTCCGCGACGTGTCGGTCGGCCATGCCCGCGGCTATGAGCGCGAGGGTGAAAACGCGGTCGTCGACATGATCATCAAGGATCAGTCGGCCATCGACGACATCGAGTCGGGCAAGGCTGAGCTCTCGCCCGGCTACACCGCCGAATACGTGCCAGAGGCCGGCGTCGCACCCGACGGCCAGTCCTACGAGTACGTGCAGCGGATCATCAAATACAACCACTTCGCGGTTGTTGATGCAGCGCGGGCCGGCAAGGTCGCCCGCATTTTTGACCACAAACCGAAAGGTATCCCCCCAATGGCGACCCGGAAAGTCTTCCTAGACTCCAAGAAAAGCCGCTCCGTCATCCTCGACGAAGAGACCGCAACGGTAGTCGAAGACGCCGTGTCGAGCCTCATGAAGACCCTCGACGAGGCGAACGAGCGCGCAGACAAGGCCGAAGCGGCCAAAGACGAAGCCGAAGAGAAAGCAGACGAGGCGAAGAAATCGACCTCCGACGCTGCGATCGGCGAGCGCGTGAAGCTCACCCTCGACACCATCGCTTCCGCTTCGAAGATCGTGAAGAACTTCGACAGCAAGGGCCTGGTATCCCCGCTGGAAATCAAACGCGCTGCGCTGACCCAGCTCAAGCCAACCCGTGACTGGGTAGGCAAGTCCGAGGCCTACATCACTGCCGCATTCGACTCCGCCGAGGAAGATGCGAAGGAAACCACGGACGAGGATGACGACGAATCCCAGGCGACCAAGGACAGCCTCGCTGGCCTGGCCAAGGACCTGCGAAACCGTCCGAAGCTGACCACCGACGGTTCCGACTCCTACAACAAGTTCCTGCGAGGTGAAGCGTAATGGCCACCGCAATCGACACCTTTGGCCAGTACGCTGGCAAGGCCTTCGAGGGTCAGATCAATGACCTGGCGATGGCTGACATCACCACCGTGGTCGCCGACTTGGCCATCCCGTTTGCCCGTGCCGTTGTAGTCGGCTCGGCCGCCAAGCGCGGCAAGCTTCCAGTGGCTGCCGCTGCCCTGTTCCTTGGCATCTCGGTACGCAAGACCGTGGGTGTGAGCTCCAGCTACATCACCGGCGACGCCTCGAACCCTACCAACGGCAACGCCGTCGGCGGCTACCGCCTGGGTGAGGAAGTCAGCCTGGTGAGCCACGGGCGCATCTGGGTAAAGACCATCGACGGCGCCACTATTGGCGCTCAGGTCTACGCCAAGCCCACCACTGGCGAGCTGACCAACGCCACCACTGCTGGCAATCACCTGCTTCCAGGCTGCACCTTCCTGACCGCTGCTGCGGCCGGTGAGCTGGCCCTGATGCAGGTCAAGGCCATCAATCAAACCACCATTGCCGCTTAAGGAGCGACCTATGAGAACAATGGACGCAGCGGCCCAGGCGCAACTGGGCTTCCTGATCGGCAACCTGACGTACATCGAGCAGGAGGTGCTTCGCCAGCCATACCCGGAGATCAAGTATCCCCGCGTGCTGGCGGTGGACACCTCGGCCCCTGACTACGTCGAGTCGATCGGCTTCAAGGTGCTGGACTACAAGGGTGAGCCAGCCCCAATCGGCGACCTGTCCCACGACTTCCCTCTGGCTGAGATCGCCTCGAAAATCGGCGGTGTTGATGTTGTCCAGGCTGGCCTGGGCTACACCTACACCCAGATCGAGGTCGGCAAGGCCATGGAAATGGCCAACGCTCAAGGCTTCGGCGGCGCGATCAACTACCTGGCCGAAAAGCCAATCGCGACCCGCACTCTGACCGAGCAGTGGCTGGACCGTGTTGCCTTCATTGGTGATGCGCGCTGGCCTTCGCTGGCTACTGGTGGTCTGCTCAAGTACCCAGGCGTTCCTGTCCTCGCTACCGGCACCCTGCTGGGCGGTGCGAACAAGACCATTGCCCAGATCCTGGCTCAGGACCCGGACACTGCTGCAAGCGAGCTGCTGACCCTGCTGAACAACCTGATCCTCCAGGTCTACTCGGTGCAGACCAACAGCATCTTCCGCCCTACCCACATCCTGCTGCCGCTCAAGCAGTACGGCATGTTGACCACCTTCCGCATCCCGAACACCGCGGAAACGTTGATCAGCTACCTGGAGCGCGTGCTCAACGTCACCTTCGAGCCGATCCTGCAGCTCGCTGGTGCCGGTGCTGGTGGCACTGACCGAATGATGGCGTACACCAAGAACGCCCAGTTCGCGAAGTTCCACCTGCCAATGCCGTTCCAGCTCAACGCGCCGATCCCGTCTCACGGCGGTTCCCGGTACGAGGCGATGGGCGTTGTCCGCACTGCCGGTACTGAGCTGCGGGTTCCGATGTCCCACGCCTACGTAGACGGCATCTAAGGGGGTCACCATGTCTTCCAAGAAGACCTACACCAACATCAGCGCGAACCCGGTCGTCCTCAGTGACGGCAGCTCGGTGCAGCCTGGCGAGCAGACCACCGAAGAGCAGTTCGAGCTGGCCAAGGGTTCCCTCTGGGAGCAGCACGGCCTGCTGGTGGCCGGCGCGCCGGAGCAGCCTTACGACGCCAACGGCGACCTGCAGGTGCTGACCGAGGAGAACGCCCAGCTCAAGGCTGATCTGTTCGCCGCCCAGGCCAAGCTGGCCGAGTACGACGCTCAGTTCAAAGGCCAGGGCGACATCCTGAAAGATCTTCAGGATCGCCTCACCCAGGAGTCGGCGCGTGCCAGCAAGCTGGAAGGCGAGCTGAAAGACGCCCAGGCCAAGCTGGCCGGCAAGAAGTAACCCAGTGTCACGGCCCCTCAACCGGGGCCTATGACTGGAGACCCTGATGGCTTCCATCACGAATATCAGCTCGCATCGCATCGACCTTGCCGACCTCTCGTTGGCGCCGGGCGAGGCGATCGAGTACTTCGACGACCGAGAGGCCGAGCGCCTGAAGTCGACGAATTTCTACCGGGCCGGCTGGATCAAGCTTGGCCCATCGCCCGAGCCCGAGCCGCCCACCGAGGAATGACCCGACATGGCCGAACTGAACATCCCAGTAACGGCCGAGATGGTCGCTGAATTCCGCGAGTTCTACGAAGAGTTCGCCGACCCGGCCAAGTGGTCAGACGCCAAGATCACCAAGGCGCTGAACATCGCCAAGGGCGAATTCGGCACCTGCGGCAACTGGGGGCTCTATGGCCCCTGTTCGTTCCTGCAGCGCGGCTGGTTCGCCTTGGCGGCCCACTACCTGACCTGGAATGCGGCCACCACTGCCGCGACCGGCTCCGACGGCAGCGCAACTACGCCCTACGCAGTGGCCAGCAAGAGCGTTCGTGATGAGTCGGTGTCCTACGCCGTCCCAGGCGCGAATGCATCGCTGACGGCGTGGGAGGCGGCTCTTGCGCTCACCCCATACGGGCTTGAGTACCTGCACCTGCGTCAGCGGGCCGGCATGGGAGCGATCTGCGTATGATCCGGCCCACCGTAAGCATGATCGGCACACAGCAGGTGGAGAAGGCTCTCAAGGACCTTCAGAAGAAACTGGAGGGCAAGGAGCGCGTACTTGTTGGTGTTCCAAGTGGTGCTGGAGCCTATGAAGATGGATTGACCATCGCCACCATCGCCGCAGTGAACGAGTTTGGCGCAAAGGACATCAAGCACAAGGGTGGCGTCTCGTATGGGTACAACACCCAGAAGGACGCCGAGGAAGGCCGGGTGCGCTTCCTGAAATCCGGCGAAGGATTCATGGAGCTCGGCAAGACCGGAGCGTACTCCGGCAGCATCCCGGCCAGGCCATTCCTGCGCCCAGGCGTCGAGAATGTTGCCCCTACCCTGGTGTTGTTGGCAGAGGTGCAAATCCCCAAGGTACTTTCCGGGGAGTTCACCATGCTCCAGATACTTCAGCAAATGGGGCAGATGGCAGAGGATGGGGTGAGGACGCAGATCACCAACCTGAAAGAGCCGCCCAACGCCAAATCCACCATCCGCAAGAAGGGTTCAGACAATCCGCTTATCGACACCGGCAACCTTCGCCAGTCGATCCGCTATGTCATCGGCGGTAAGGATGAGCCTATCGAGGAGGGTATCTGATGGGCCTGAACATGCGCGGGCACGTCAGCGGCCCCTTTGTGTCGCACCGCGGCGTGCAACGCATGCGCTACAGCAGCGAGATCATCGACTTCGAACCGAAGCTGACCATGACGCTGCTCGACACATTCGACGCCAACGTCCAGCCGGCCAGCGACAAGGAAATCGAGTTCCTTCAGATCGGCGCCGAGCGGATCAACGACATCCGGGTAATCCACCGCAACGACGGCAAGGGGATCGAGGTGTCCACCCCGGGAAACCTGGCTGACATCTTGGTCTTCGCCGAAACCCCGGACAAGCCCGCCACCTGGTGGAAGGCCATGGCCACCGACTACCGGCCCTGGCACAACTTCTGCCGCGCGGTGATCGCCAAGCTTGACCCGGCCGAGATCGAAAAGCTGCAGGGGTACGCCAATGCATAAGGTTCGCGGCGACCTGGTCGCACTCTTTCGCCAGGGCCACTTCGATGTGATCGTTCACGGGCAGAACTGCCACTGCAACATGGATGACGGGATCGCCAAAACGATTGCCTCCTTCTTTCCTGAGGCGCTCCAGGCTGACTTGGCGACCAAGCCATACGATCGATCAAAGCTGGGCACCTATACCAAGGCATTTGTGCCACATGGGGTAATTATCAACGCCTACACCCAGTACGACTGGTGCGGATCTAGACCGGGCGGGATTCCGCTTACCGAGTATCAGGCGCTACGCGATGCATTCCGAGCAGCGATGGTCGAGTTTGGCGGCCAAGGTCGGCGCTGGGGCGTACCAGCAATAGGTGCAGCGCGCGGTGGCGGCGATTGGAGAGTGATCAGCGAGATAATTGATGAAGAACTGACTGGTGAGAATGTCACCTTTGTCGAGTTTGACGGACCTGACAGCTTTTACGGCGACTACCGACGGAATATGAGGCAGCCAAATGGTTGACACAATCGCCCTCACTAAGGTCGTTTGCCAGATCGTAGTCGCTGCAACAGGCCTGCCGGCAAACAAGGTGATCGTCGGTGACCCGGGCACATCTGCCCCCACCGGCACCTACGCGGCAGTCCGCATCGACAGCCCGGCCCAGTTCGGCCAGGCACTCAAGACGCAACGCAACGTGCCAGCCACCGATGACCCGCGCTTCGAGGACATCATCGAGCGGGTTTCCACCCAGTTCACGATCGGGTTCAGCATCAACATCTACCGTGCCGGCGCCATGGGCCTGGCCATGACCCTGTGCGAGGCGAACAAGCGCGAGCCGATCAAGAGCATCCTGCGCCGCGCCAAGTTGGGCTGGTCCCGCATATCACCGATCAACAACCTGACCGGCCTCTACCAAGCGGCAATGGAAGAGCGCTCCCAGGTCACCCTGTACCTCTACGGCGAATCCGTGGCTGAAGACCGAATCAATCGGATCTACCGCGTCGGCTTCGAGGTTCAAACCGAACAATCTGGCGCCATCGCGCAAGGGGAAGTAAATGCCTTATCCGGCTGAGAACATCATCAACATTGTCACGAACATCCGTGCGGCCGGCCTGGGCACTGCCAACTTTGGCGCTGGCATGGTCTTCGCGGACTTCGACTCTTCCACCGACACGACGTTTGCCGAGGGCAGCTACCGGGACTACGGAGGCGCTGCGGCGGTGGCGGCAGACTTCAACATCGCGTCCGATGTTTATCTGGCGGCCCTGGCCTGGTTCTCTGCGGTGCCAAAGCCAAAGTCCCTGCGCATCTACCTGCGACAGGAGGATGACAGCCCGGTCGAGTCGATGAACGACGCGATCAACAAGCGCATCTGGTTCTACTGGTACGAGTTCGAAACCACCATCCGGGCCAACGACGCCGACGTGCTGGCCCTGATCGTCGCCGGGGATGCTGCTGGCAAGTTCTACGCCGGCACCACCAACCAGGCAGCCGTACGCGATCCGAGCCTTTCCACTGACATCGTCAGCAAGGCCAAGCTGCAGGGCTCGCGCCGGGCATTCCTGCTCAGCCACGCCACCGCCCCCTATGCCGGCTTCGAGCTGGGCGCCGTGTTCAGCCGCGTCAACTTCAACGCGGCCAACTCGACCATCACTGGCGAGTTCAAGAAGCTGCCAGGTATCACTGCCGAAGACCTGACCATCACCGCGTACAGCGCGATGAAGGAAAAAGGCGCCCCGTTCTACACCGTGGTCGAGACCGGTGGCCAGGTTGACGCCGGCCGGGTGATCAACTCGAAGTCGACGTCGAGCTTTGGCGAGTACATCGACGACGTGTTCAATCTGGACGGCTTCGTGAACTCGCTGCGAGTGAACCTGTACAACGCCCTGGCCAATGTGCCAACCAAGCTGAAGCAGACCCCAGAGGGTCAGCAGGTCCTGATCGATGCTGCTGCGCAGATCGGCCAGCGCTTCATCGATAATGGCTACCTTGGCGCTCGACAGTACACGAGCGACGAGACCGGCGAAGAGGTCTTGAGCGATGGCTACGAGATCCTCAGCAAAGCTGACGACATTCTCGACCTCACCGACGCCGAGCGCGCAGAGCGCCTGGCTGCCCCAATCATCATGCGCCTGTTCCGTGCCGGCGCCATCCACGCCGTAGACGTAACCGTCAACGTCGACTGAGGAGAGCCAGAGCATGGCACTGAGTGACCTGTCTGTAGAAAACACCATCGTGGTGATCACTGGCGTTGGCGTGCTGGACGACTGGGGGCGCACCGACCCCCCATTCACTGTTGAGCCAATCGATGACCAGGCGATCCTGAGTCGCGGCCTGGGCGGAAACGGTGTCCGCTTCCACCGCAAGAACCCAGGGTTGCGCCTGACCGTCAACCTGATGCCCGGCAGCCCTCAGGCTCTGGCATTGCAGGCCCAGGTCAACGCCAAGTCCGAGGTGTCTGGCTCCTACGCCTCGATTGCCGGCTTGGAGGGTGCCGTCTTCTCCGAAGGCGTCATCACTCGCGGCAAGTCGATGGCGCGCGGCGGCCCGGGCCTCAACGACGCCACCTTCGTCATGGAATTCAACAAGGCGAAAATTGCATGAACCAGGCACAGGACTTCGTTCGCAGTATCGAGCATGAAGGTGTGACGTACACCTTCGGCATGCCAAGCGCCGAGAAACAGCGCGCCGTGCTGTTCCGTCTCGGCAAATACGGGGTCGAGCCGCTGATTCGCGGCCTGGCCCAGGCCGAGCTGGGCGCCGCGTCGTCGGTGGCCATCGCCGGCCAGATCGTTGGCGTCATGCTGTCGCGCATCCCAGAGGATGACTTCAACTTCATCTGCGACACGATGCTGAGCCAGCTGCACAAGGACGGCCAACTGGTCGGCATGCAGCAGTTTTCTGGTCGTCTGAAGACCTACTTCACCCTGGTGGTGCTGGCTCTCGGGAACGTGTTCGAGGATTTTACCGGACTCCTGACCCTCTTCCAGAGCTCTACCGGTTCAACCGGGGAGCCAGGGGCGAGTCAGGAGAACGCCTCAACCCAGCCATCGACTGGGACCTCTGGCGACCCTGCGTAGGGATTCCCGGGGTTTGCCCTCCGCTCTGCACCTACAAAGACCTCACTGACGGCACCTACTCGCTGGGCTGGGTCAAGCGCGCCAACCTGGCGATGGATGAAATGCTCTACGTGCGGCAGTTGCACGACGAGATCCGGAGAGCGAACCCGTGAAAGTACTTGAGAGCTTCCTGATCGCCCTGGGCATCAAGGTCGACGAGAAGTCATTCCAGAAGGCCGATGCGGCGTTTGGCGGCCTCACCAGGTCGGCTCTGCAGTTCGGCGCCGTGCTGGCAAGCAAGCTGGCCATCGACAAGGTGGTGGGCGACTTCAAGAACGCCGGCACCGCGCTGGACAACTTCAACCGCCTGACCGGGCTCAGCACGCAAAATGTGCAGGCGCTGGGCCAAGCACTGGCCGCCCAGGGCGGGAATGCGCAAGACGCCTTCGCGGCCATGCAGAAGATCCAGGACCTGATGGCATCGCCCATCACCGGTAACGTCGGCTGGTTCGGCGACGTAGCCAAGCTGGGCCTGGACCCGAACGCTATCATTGGCGCGCAGGACACGGCAGAGGCCCTGGCCAACATCGCCGGCGCCTTCGAGAAGATGACGCCGCTGAACCAGCGCCTCGCCGGCCAAGCGCTGGGCTTCGACGAGAACACCATCCGCCTGCTGATGAAGGGGCGCGACGAGGTAGAGAAGCAGCTGGATTCCCGCAACAAGCTGGGCATCATGACCCAAAAGCAGGTCGAGGATGCGGCACGCCTCACCAAGGCGAACGCCGAGCTGAACCTGGTGTTCACCGA
>NZ_BCBD01000171.1:0-11578 GCF_001320345.1 Pseudomonas sp. NBRC 111127
TTCACATCGTTGATCGCGGACTTGGCGCTCTTTTCCAGCGTGTCTTTGATGTAGAGCCTCATCAGGACAGTCAAGCGGGGGCCGGATTCGCGCCAGTTGTAGTCGCCCGACTCGTCTTTCGACTGGCCGCTGACGTTGACCTTCTCGCTCATGTATGTTTCGGCTCTGCTGGCGATGTATTCCTTGAAGGTCATCGGCTCCCCCTTCGGCTCGCCATAAGAGCTTGTCTTGCGCATGTCGGCCGATTCGATGATTTCGCCAACACGCGGAAGCACATGCTCGGCGAACATGGCGTCGATCTTCTGATCAATAGCCTCCTTCACTCGTTGCTGGATCTGCTGCTGGAAGCGAGACGACCGCGAGAACTCTTCGCCATCCTCGTCATAGCCAACCGAGTGGAGCAGGGTGTGAACCGCCTGCTGGACAATTCGGTCGGCGAGATCGGTTGCGCTCACGCCCAGCGCTTCAAGGGTCTTGATATCCATTCTTTTCACCTGTGGTTGTGCCCGACTGGGCGGTTGATTTCCCGTCTGGCCCTGTTGCCAAGGCCAGCCAGTGAAATCAGTGGAAAACTACGGCGCCGCCGTCAGCAGCAACCTCGAAAGCCACTTTCCACTCCTGATACTTTTCCCAGAAGTAGCCACCAACGGCCTCGGCTTTCCCAGCGAAGTCGGCGTAGTCCTTGGCTAGCTTCGCGCTGACCACGGGGCCGATGGTGCCGTCGCAGTCCGAGAACAGGATCTGCTCGTAGAACGGGCCTTCACCTGCCTTGTTAGCGCCTCCGAAGTAGGGGAAGCGCTTTTCGTATTCGTCGCTTGGGTTGGCATCCGGGGTGTAGCCGGCAAGCTTCGCCAGCTCATCGCGCCAAGCGCTGTAGCGACCGTAGCCAGTGCTCAAGCCTGAGCCTTCCTCGCCAAGCTTGTAGGTCATGCCTTCTTTCAGGCCCTCCGCGCGGCCCGGGAAGTCCTTGTTGAAGTAGAAGTCGCGGTAGTTGTCGTAATCGACCAAGTCGCCGTGTTCATCACGCTCGGCGTCTGGCGCCTCGACCAATTTGCTGAATGCAGAAACGCCCAAGCCCATTTTGTGTACCTCCAGGTGGATTCCCAAAGCCGGCTCAATGAGCCGGCAGAGGTGAATCGTTCTGTTCTCTCTCAGGCCCCGGTCGCTCACCCGGTATCGCGCTTCCTGCATCTGTCGAGGCATGCGCGCCGCTTGGATGCCGCTCTATTTCGGCACACCTGATCGCACCAGAGCCCTGCGGGGATGGTGGCCTGCTATGCCTGCAGGCTCGGCGGTCTTGGTTGTTAAAGAGCGGTGAGGCTTGAGGGCCTCCCGAGGGGCTGTGTAGCGCCTCGATGGAATGAACGATAAGGCAATGCCTAATTCTTGTAAATAGGTAATGCCTAACTTTTTTCATAGGTGCCTAATCCGCTCTCCGGGCTTGCATCGTTCGACGACTCGGGTAAGCTCTGCCTAATACTGGATGGATGTACAGTTAACGGAGGAAGGATGGCCAAGCAGAGGAAGTCGACCCCACAAGCGCGCCAAGAGATGACCGCCCTTGAACGGCTGGGTCTGAGGGTGTCGTCGATGATCAACCATCCGATCGCGCAGTCGCAGCGCTGGGTGACAATCCATCGCCTGGACACGGATGGAGACATGGAGTGGGAGGAGGTGATGGGGCTGCTTGCCGAAACGCCGGAGCTGGAGCTAACGTTCAACGATGACGAGAGCGTGACGGTCCGGTGGGAAGAGCAGAGCGCCGAGGATCGAGACGACCTGGTCGTGAAGCGGGATTGGGAGGACGAGAGGGTAGAGGAGGAGGCGCCTTTTTAAAGGGCATGAAAAAGCCCGCCGAGGCGGGCTGATTCTAATTGTTGTCGCGCCAATCTTTAGCTAATCGAGCAAGGTAGCGCATAGCAGATCTATCCCTCGCCTTGGTATGTGCGTCGGGCCAGAACATGGCAAGGATCAAATAACGATTCTCATAAAGCTCACCTGGAACGTAAACCAGCGCTGCGTCGTCACCAGGCCTCCCAAATTTACAGACCCTGTCATGCTGGGGGACGCCTTTCGGGAAAGAGTTTGGCGGAATCCTGATGTGGATATGCATTAGGCATGACTGGAGGGCGAGCGGTGGTTGCGTGTAGGGCACGTCGCGCCCAAAAATCGAAGGTATGGCGAGCCGCTTCGATTCCATATACCTACGGAACTCGCTTAACAAAAGATCTGAGAGCCCCGGGTGTTTCTCGTCTATGGGAGAGAAAAACTCACCAAACGTCCCTGGATGGAAAGATACCTCTACCGTCATAGAGCGCCTTAGGCCAGCTGGCCGAGTCTGCGTGTCGTGTGCTCAGCCAAGTCCCGCAGGCCGGTACGGCTCAAATCGCTCTGGAATTCTTCAGGCTTGACAAAGAACTGTTGATAGATGCTATCAATCGTAGTCATCCTGGTGCGAACCTTCGCGACCGCCCTACGCAAAGCGATGTGATCTGATTGCAGTGGCAAAGGCACATCAGCCAAACGAAGGTTTTCTTCAAGCTGCCTAACTGCCTGAAGTAGCTCGATATTCTTGAGGTACTTGGTATCGTCCAGCGAGCTAGACTTCATGACTGCAGCTACGCTTTGGGAGTAGACCGAATCTAGCTCAGCCCAGCCTTGCGTTAGCTCGGCAATCACTCCACGCAGGTTGGATAAGCTAACCGGATTGGCACAGGATTCACGCACTGCGCGTGATGCTTCTTGATGCGAGATGGTCGAGTAGTCACCTACCAAGGCGAGAGCGGCGACTATAAGGGCCGGTGCTGCCGCTTTGATTGACATGAAAACCTCCATTTGAAAACTCGATGGCGAAATTCGCCAAATCGGACCGCGATTATCGGCTCCGGAGAAAAATAGTCAATCCACCTTGCGCCACGAAATCGTAAAACCGATAAACGTGGCGCGCAGGATCACTATAGTAAAGACGAGCGGAGCAGGCGCAGGTTCAGGCCATTATGCTGAATTCAGCGGATCAAACCAGATGCGCGTTCCACACCAGCAACACCCTGGCCTGAATGTAGGTCATGTCCCTGCGGATCAGCCGATCCTTGTGCCTCGGGTTGTCCGAAATCATCTCGTAGTGCTCCTCATCAGCCACCTGCAGGCGCTTGATGTAGAGCAGGTCATCCCAGACGAATAGGTACACCCCATCGCCCACGAAGTCGCGGACGTTGATGTTCACGATCAACGGGTCGCGATGCTTGATGGTGGGCTCCATCGACTGACCCCAGCCGGTGACCACCTTCAGGTGGTAGTGCTCCTCGAACTCGACGCCGATTTCCCGCAAGTGGCTGGGGCTGACGCGAATGTCCTTGAGCATTTCCGGGTAGTCGTGCGGCAGCTGGCCGCCACCCATTGCAGCGCGGATATCGTAGTGGGCTATCCGAACCTCGTCCCCGACCAGGCCGGGCCGGGTGAAATCTACGGTAATCACATTTCCTTCATCGGTCGCTTCGGCGGCTGCAATCAACTGCGCGCGCGCCGAATCCGACAAGTTCTTGCCTTGCTTGGCGAGCATGGCGCGAACCATATCGGCGGCTGAGCCAGGCGCCGGCTCTGCGACAGGTTCAGAGGTGACGTCTGGGATGCTCTCGTAGGAGAAGCCTGGGCGAAGCCCCCAGTGCTCAGGGCCAACAACATCAGAAAAGTAAGCGATCACGTCCATCAGCTTGGACTTGTCGATCCGGCCGTTTTTCACCCAGCCCTGTACCGACGGAGGCTTCACCTGGAAGTCGTCTGCGAGCTGTTTCTTCGATACGCCCTTGGCGATCCGCGCAGCATCAATGGCTGCACCTAATTCTGGTCCGGTAAGCATTGCCTAATTAGGCCTATCGCCAGCGTGGTTAGGCAATGGCTTGTACGAAATAAGGTAATGCCTTATATTCATCGGTAAATCTCCAGGAGAGAACTCATGAAATCAGCAGAAGCAGCCAAAGAAGCATCCCGCGTGCTGGGCAGCCAGGCGGAATTGGCGCGCCGGCTGAATGTTGCGGCTCCAACCGTCAACCAATGGTGTTCGGGAGAGCGCACGGTCCCAGCCAAGCGCGCACTACAGATTGAGGCGCTTACGAATGGCGCTGTGAATCGTGCCGATCTGTGTCCTTCGTTCCCATGGAGCCAGATCGACAGCAACCCGACCCACGCGCTTTCCGCCGCTTAACCACTTTCAACCACAAAGGAACCCACCGTGTCGTACTTCGACCCCGACCACCTGCACAACAAGCCCACCAAGGTTCGCTTAGATGAGGCTGCCGACGATCTGCTGTCGGCGATGGCTCGCTTCAAGCGCACGCAGAAGGCTGTGCTCGCCAGGGAAATTCTGGAGCGCGGTCTCGACCAGATGATGCAAGAGCTTAACGCGAAGACTGACGTGGCCTGAAGTGGCCGAGGAGGCCCTGTGCCAGAAAGCAAAGAGCTGGGAATCCAGCTCGACGGGAAGGGCAATTCAGATCTGGAGTTTCTCGCCAGGCAGAAGGGCTTAACCCCAGAGCAACTGGCGGCACAAATCATCAATGAGGCTCTGAACAGGATGACGAGAACTGAGCCTGGCCGAAGCAATGTTCGGTCGTTTCGCAAGGGCTAATAAGCCCCTGAGGGACTCATGAGGAACTGCCGTTGAACACAGCAAAACCCAAACCGCAGGCGCAAAAAAACCGGGTGGCCGCCCGGTTCTTTGTACTGCATTCGTAAAACGTGTGTGAGGTCATCTTATATGCATCAGACCATCCAAAGCAATACCGTGGCCCTCGCGCCACAAAATGCGAACCACGATTTCGTGGCGCGCATGTCATCCAGGGAGATCGCTGATCTTGTCGGGTCACGGCACGACAGCGTCAAGCGAGCTATGGAGCGCCTGCAAGTAAAGGCCATCGTGAGCTTTACACCGTCGGTGGAAACCTCTCACGAAGGCCAAGGCTCCAGGCCTGTAGAGGTTTTCCTGGTCAACAAGCGCGATAGCTTCGTCGTTGTCGCCCAGTTGTGTCCGGAATTCACCGCCGCTCTGGTAGACCGCTGGCAAGAGCTGGAGGGGCAGGTGGTCGCCGCGCTGCCCGACTTCACCAATCCTGCCGCCGCCGCACGCGCCTGGGCAGACCAGGTAGAGCAGAAGGAGGCGTCCGAGAAGGCGCGCCTGCTGCTGAAGGTTGAAGTCCAGGCCCAGGCCAAGAAGATCGACCACCTGGAGAACCTATTCAAGGAGGGCATGAGCCACGTCCAGTTCTGCAAGGGCCTCAATGGGGTCAACGTGATGCAGGTTGGTCACTTCCTTGAGGGCCGCAACTGGCTCTACAACGAGAGCAAGTCCGGTACCCGATACCGCGTCGCCGCCTACGCTCGTGACAAGTACATGACCGAGCACCAGCAGACCATCACCCCGCACGGCAAAGACCCATTCATCAGCTACACGCCGATCCTGCTGCGCAAGGGCGCCGTGCGCCTGTACGAGCTGTACCTGTCCGGCGACCTGCCCATGAAAAAGAACTGGGACGGCCTGCACACTCACGACAAGGCCGTGCGGGGTGCAGCATGAACTACCTGATCTGCAATAAGACATTGAGGTCATGCCCAACACCTGGAATGTGCTCGCCGCATGGCGGATGCAAGCCAGAAGAGCTCAAGGGTATCGGACATGTTGATTTAGGGGCGTTCGTTGATTGGGTTTACAACCTCAAACTGGAACGAGATCAGCTCAAGGCCGAGAACGAAGAACTCAAGCAGAACGTGCGCTACAGCGACCAGATAATCGAGACCCGGGGCCGCCTGCTGAAGTTGATCCCGCCATGCCCTGTGCACGGCGAGGAATGCGTCCCGCATGCAATGGAATGGGTATCCGCGGCCCTGGCAAAGGAGCGCGGCCAATGAGCGTCCAATCCATGATGTGGGCATTGGGGCAGCAAGAAGTCGATCCGCTCGAAAAGTTCGTGCTGCTGTGCATCTGTGACAACGCGCAGGAGCCGTTTTCAAGCGTCAGTACCGCTTCTATTGCGCGCTACACGAACGTTTCGGAGGACCAGGTTAAGCGACTCATTGAAAGCCTTGAAGATCGAGGCCTGATCGAGGTTGCCGGGCGCGATCGGTTCATCCTGTCCTTCGAAGGTGACGCGCCTGCCAAACCATCCTACCGGAAGAAGGTGATCAGCCCGAGGGTTCGGCTATCCGTGTTTGAGCGCGACGGGTACGCCTGCCTGCGCTGCGGTAGCCGGGCCGATCTGCGTGCCGATCACGTCGTTCCAGAGGTGGAGGGCGGCGAAGCTACAGAAGATAACCTGCAAACCCTCTGCGCACCGTGCAACAGCTGGAAAGGCACGAAGACCGTAGATTTCCGTGGCCAGGGGAGGCGCATAGCATGAGCATCATCCGCGCGCCTCGCCCCGAGGCCAATTTCTACATGCTCAACAAGTCGATCAGCGAGGACGGGCGCCTGAGCTGGGCCGCCCGTGGCCTGCTGGTCTTCCTGCTGGGCAAGCCGGACCACTGGGCCGTGTCCGTAACCCATCTGCGCAACGAGACCGCCAAGTCCTCAAAGCCGACCGGCCGAGACGGCGTGTACGGCCTGCTGCAAGAGCTGATCTCTGCCGGCTACGTCGAGCGCCGCCAGGACCGTTACGAGTCCGGTTTGCTGGGCGAAACCCACTATGTCGTGTCTGAAACACCGCTTCCGGCTTTGCCGTATCCGGTTGAACCGCTTCCGGCTCAGCCGTATCCGGCAAATCCGACACTAGTAAGTATTGATGGTGAGCAAGGACTGAAAAAGCGAGCAAGGACTGAAAAACCTTCGCCAGCGAAGGTCGCGGGTTTCGATCCGCTCAAGTCCTGCCCGGCCAACGTCAGCCCGGAAACCTGGGCGCAGTGGTGCCAACACCGCCGCGAGATCAAGAAGCCGCTCACCAAGACCTCCTGCGAGCAGCAGGCAGCCAAGCTGGCCAACCACCCGGCACCCGACGCCGTGATCAACCAGTCCATCAGCAACGGCTGGACCGGCCTGTTCCCGGAGAAGGTGCTGCTTGGTGCACAAGCCCGCCGCCCGGCCGGCCCGGACTTCGATGATCAGTCCTGGCGCCACGACACGAGTGATGACCTATGAAGAACGTCACCCAAATGATTCCCGCAGCTGCGCGAGCCCTGCAGGTCAGCCAGCCGGTACCGGTTGCCGGGGTTCCTCTGGGCGTGGTCGACGATGCCACTGGTGAGGTGGTGGAGAAGATCTTCCGTCAGCTGCAGGCCATCTTCCCGGCCCACAAGCAGGCCTGGCCGGATGACAAGGCGCTGAAGGCTGCCAAGCGCAGCTGGACGAAGGGCCTGATCGACGCCGGAATCAGCGACATCAACCAGGTGCGCTACGCCATCGAGGAGTGCCGCCGCAGCGGTTCGCCGTTCGCGCCGAGCGTCGGCCAGTTCATTGGCTGGTGCAAACCGTCGCCGGAGCGCCTGGGCCTGCCCGCAGCTGATGACGCATGGATGGAGGCATTGGAGGGGCGCTACAGCCACGAGGGCGTCCGCCTGGCTGCAGTGGCCACCGGCCTGTTCGATCTGCGTGCCGCGCAGCCGACCGACAAGGCGCTGCACCGTCGCTTCGACCGGGCCTACGAGATCATCGTCCGCCGCGCCCAGGAGGGCGAGCCACTGGACGGCAAGATCGCCACCGGCATCGGCCATGACAGCCAGAAGAGCCTGGCCCAGCTGGCCGACGAGTACGCCGCCCGGCGCCAGGTCCGCATGCTGGAAGTCCAGCAAATTCCCAGTGGTGCAGCCGCATGCCGTGCCCACCTGCTGGCCAAGTTGAACATCAAGCGCGCCGGGCAGCCGGCCGGGGAGGGGGTGTGAGCATGACTGACAAGGAATTGCTGGACCTGGCCGCAAAGGCGGCCGGGCTGGGCGAAGTACTTGCCATGCCCATGTCGAGAACTGAGGTTTCGTATGTGGTTGAGCAGTTCGACGGCGGCCCATTGAAGCCATGGAACCCCTTTGAGGATGACGGCGACGCGCTGCGCCTGGCTGTGGAGCTTGGAGTGAAGCTTCGCTGGCATCCCGTTCTACGCCAAGCGCTGGCTTGGATTCCGATTGATATCGAGATCCGTGTAGGGATCGAGGAATGCTCAAGCGCCGGCGCCGCTACTCGACGCGCCATTGTCCTCGCCGCCGCCGAGATGGGCAAAGCCATGCAGGAGAAGCACTGATGGACACCAACAAGATGCGCGACCTCAGCCGCGAGCAGTTCGAGGCGTGGTTCGAATCCTCTGGCATGGAGAAATTCAAAGAGACGGCCTGGGCATCCTGGCAGGCAAGCCGCGCCGCCGTGGTGGTGGAGTTGCCCGAGGCTCACATGAATGGCTCGTACACGGACCCTCAAGTTCTTTACGCGGAGGAGGTTCGACATGCAATCGAGGCCCAGGGCCTGAAGGTGGCGTCATGACCATCGACCTTTTCAGGAAAGACCTGATTGTTGAAGTGCTGCACATGGGCGAGGGCGACGAGACCTTCATCACGGCAGTCAGTGGCCGCATCACTGTGGAGCGTCTGCAGGAGATTGAAAAGCAAATGGCTGACGGCGAGGGGTTCGATAAGGGCGCCGGATCGTACGTGTTCGACTGCGCTTACTTCCCAGGCCAGTACGGTGAGTTCGGCTACTGCGAATTGCCGCCGTGCTGGGAACTGACTCCCGTCGGGTTCGTATCTCTTGAGCAACTGGTCCTTGAAACGGCCGAGGAAGGCGACGATGACTGACTTCGTGATGCACAGCATGGCCGACGCCAACCGCTTGCTCGGCATGCTGCAGGCCCAGGACTTCACCCGGCCCAAGAAGATAGTCATCAAGGACCAGGACCGCAGCGGCGAGCAGAACAAGAAGCTCCACGCCTGCCTGAGCGATATCGCCAAGCAGGTGGAGCACGCCGGCAAGAAGTGGAACGTGCTGATCTGGAAGCGCCTCCTGACGGCCGCCTGGCTACGTGAGAGCGGCGAACAGCCGCAACTGATACCAGCCATCGACGGGAACGGCTTCGACGTCGTGTACGAGCGCACAAGCCAGCTCAGCGTGAAGCAGTGCGCGAGCCTGCTGGAGTGGATTCAAGCATTCGGCGCCGAGCACCAGGTGCGGTGGAGCCAAAAGGATCTGTGGGAGGGGCGGTACTGATGAGCCATCAATTCAGGCCGGGCGACCTGGCTCTTGTGATATCGGCCAGCGCTGGATGTGAGCAGAACATCGGGATGGTCGTGGAAGTGGTTGAGGTGGAATGCCCAGCCGTTGACCCGTACCCCATCTGCGTCCGTGGTGAAGGAATGATGGGGCGCTTTGCTGGTGGCGGCCAGGCGTTCCCAGTCAACTCGAACTGGTGCCGTCCGGCCCAGCTCATGCCCCTGCGCGGCGACTTCGAACCCGAGCAGCAGAAAGCCAAGGAGGCCGAGCCATGCGCGTAGTAAGCAAGAAGGTGCGCGAGAGCGCCCGTGGCCAGGACTGCACCGTCCGCATCCCTGGCATCTGCAACTTCAACCCGGAAACGACCGTGCTGGCGCACCTGCCATGCGGGCAGAAGGGCATGGGCATGAAGGGCTTCGACACCGTGGCGGTCTACGCCTGCAGCGCCTGCCACGACGTGCTCGATGGCCGGGGGAAAGGAGAAGTGGACTGGTCCGACATGCCGCGGGCGATCGCTGAGACTCATGAGGCCCTGATCCGGGCCGGCATTTTGACCGTGAAGGGGGCCGCATGACGGAACTGACGCTACCGTGGCCACCGGCCGCATGCAGCCCGAATGCCCGGGTGCACTGGACCAGGAAGAGCAAGGCGGCCAAGTCCTACCGGGCAGCCTGCCACCTGCTGGTGAAGCAGGCCGGCATCAAGGCGCCGGAAGGTGATGCGCTACTCATGCTTGAGTTCGTCCCGCCAGATCGACGCCGGCGCGACGACGACAACCTGCTGGCGATGTTCAAGGCGGGCCGTGACGGCCTGGCAGATGCCCTGGGCATCGACGACAACGTATTCGCCACCCAGATCAGGGTGAGCAAGGAAACGACCAAGGGCGGCGCTGTGCGCGTACACATCAAGCCAATGGGGGCAGCAGCATGATCTGGACCATCACAGACACGGCCGGCGTGCTGCTCCTCGCTATGGCCATCGTTTCGGCCTGGTGCGCTATGCGCGCCAACAGCATCCAAACCCGCCGCAAGAAGGAGAACGCACAGTGAGCTATCAGAACGTGGTATCGGCAGTCGTTCGCGCCCTGGCGGCCGAGACGATCAACAGCGCCGGCGGTTGCGACTTTGAGCCGAAGGTCCAGGCCGCCAAGCAGAAAGGCGCAATCGTGGGAAAGGAAGCGGCATTCCTCATCGACTGCATGGTGTTCAGCCGGCTGCACAAGAACCTGAGCGCATCGCACTGGCGCCACCTGGTGGCGAAGTACTCCACTCACGTGGACCGCAAGCATGCTGCCATCGAGGAGCTGACGCGCACCCATAGCTCGCCGGCCCCGGATCGTTTTCGCCAATGCGCCATCCTGACCTGGGCCATGCCAAAACTTCCGGGTGTCGATGGCAAGCGCAGCACCAGCGTTTTGCCGGCGGCCTGGTACGAGATGGACAACTGGAGCGATGACCCTCATCCCATCAAGACGCAGGAGCGCTGGAGGCGTGACATTCGCAAGGCTCTTGAGCGCGAAGTAGACGCTGCACTGGTAGAAGCCCAGCACATTCTCGACCATGAAGGCCTTTTGGTGGCAAATGTCGCTTGACTGCGATTGAGCCATTGAGCCAATATACGTCCATCCTGTGATTCCTGCGCCTGATGATGGCGGCAACGGTCACAGGATGGTCTGGAGATATCATGACCCAGATCCATCGCTTCCCCTTCATCGAGACGTCCAGTCTCCCCAGCTACAACATTTGCCAACGGTCACGCTGCCTCCGAGATGCATTGGAAGGCACGCATTACTGCGCAGGCCATCAGCCGAAGCCGAAAGCTCCTGATTCCGCCTGGGCTGGCATGAAAGTTGTCTACATCATTGGCGCTGCCGGAGACGAGTTCGTCAAGATCGGCTATGCCACAGACCTGAGCGCTCGCTTGGTGAATATGCAGGTAGGGTCGGCGCGAGAGTTGCTGGTGCACTGCGTGCTTGAAGGTGGCGTCAAGGTCGAATCCATTCTCCACCTGGAGATGCAGGCGCATCATGTGCGTGGAGAGTGGTTCAAGGCCGAGCCAGTCAAGGCGTTGTGCGAGAAGCTCCAGAAATGCCGTCACACCCGCATGAGGCTCAAGGTTGAGTCGGTCATCAGTGAGTGGAGCGACGCCGGCCACCCATGGGATGGTAGGGGAGTAGCGAAGCGTCGAAAACGACCAGGATTCACGATCAGAACGTAAACAAAGCCCAGCCAAGTGCTGGGTTTTTTGGCCCCAATAGGGCCTCAAGAGTCCCGGCTCAGCGCCGGGATTTCTTTTTCTAGTGTTGGGACCCACTGCCAGCGTGGCCCGCAAGGGATGACTGGACGCGGATAAGCCGGTAGTGCCGCGATGCAGAAAAACACCGGCAGCCCAAGCGCTCATTCC
>NZ_BCBD01000172.1:0-11548 GCF_001320345.1 Pseudomonas sp. NBRC 111127
AGGTGCCGACAATGTTGAACAGCCCAACCAGCGCCAGCACCGTGGTACCGGTACTCGCGGGCAGATGCTGGTCAACCAGGTAGGCCGGCAGGTGCACGCCGATGAACACCACCTGGAAACCGCAGACGAAGAAGCCCAACGCCAGGAGCCAGAACCCAGGATGCGAACACGCCTCACGCAACGCCTGGCCCAGCGTCTGCTCGGCACCATGGCTGGGCAATGGGCGGTCGCGCAGCAGGCCCACAAAAGGCACGATGAATGCCACAAGCAGCCCCAATACCAACAGGGCCGCCGACCAACCCAACCACTGGATGAGGCCAAGAGTGCCCGGCAACATGGCGAACTGGCCGAACGAACCTGCGGCGCTGGCGATGCCCATGGCCATGCTGCGCTTGTCGGCCGGCACAGCCCGCCCGACCACACCGAGGATCACCGAAAACGAAGTGCCGGAGAGGCCGATACCAATCAGCAAGCCCGCACTCAGCGACAACGACCAGGCCGAGTCGGCCGTGCCCATCAGGACCAACCCCACGGCATAAAGAATACCGCCGATGATCACCACCCGGGCCGCGCCCAGGCGGTCGGCCAAGGCGCCGGCAAAGGGTTGCGCCAGCCCCCAGATCAGGTTCTGCAAGGCAATGGCGAAGGCAAACACCTCACGGCCCCAGCCAAAATCGGCGCTCATGGGCGCCAGGAACAGGCCGAAACCGTGCCGTACACCCAATGACAACGCCAGAATCAACGCTGCCCCCACCAATACCCATCCGCTGGTTCGCCACACCGAAGTCATTATCGTTATCTCCAGCACATCGCAAGATTTACGGGTATATACCCGCTTATGGTCGTATCTTTTCAGGCCAGCTGGTTCAGCAGGCGCACCAGTTGATCACGCTGCCCGCCCCCCAGGCGTTCCACCAAATCGGCTTGAGCCTGCTCCCAGGCAGGGTGGGCAGCTTGCAGCAACTGCTTGCCGGCTGCAGTCAGCAACACCTCACGGTTACGCTGGTCATCGCCCTCGGCCAGGGCTACCAAGCCCTCTGCCTGCAACACACGCAGGTTACGGCCCAAGGTACTGCGCTCCAGCCCCATGGCCTCGGCCAGGGTTGTGATGCTGGGACGCTCAAGGCGCTGCAGGTGCCGTAACAGCGAAAACTGGGCGACATTCACCCCGAAGCCGGCAAGGGCTTCGTCGTAATGCCGGGTCACCCCGCGGGCAGCACGGCGCAAATGGATACAAAGGCATTCACTGGTCAGCATGGATACGTGTATATACCCGCGTGTTGCATGTTGCAAGAAATTTCATGGTGCCGGGCGAAGCACCGCTGGAGTGGCACCATGCTCAAAGCCCCAGCGCCATGCCAAGCACCACCGCCAGCTCAAGCAGTTCCAGCAGCGCCCCGGCCGTATCGCCCGTTGTGCCACCCAGGCGTCGGCACATGAGCTGCCGCAGCCAGGCAAATACCGCCAGCGCCAGCACCACGCTCCACCCGCCCAGCCACAGGCAAAACAGCGCACCCAGCAGTACCCAGCCCGCGGCGCGCCGTGGCAGATGCTCCGCCAATGCCTGCCCCAGGCCACCTGGGCGCACGTATGGGGTGCACAGAAACAAACCCAGCATCGCCGCCCGCCCCAGCAGCGGCGCCAGCAGCAGGTGGGCAGTGACGCCCTGCTCGACCAGCACCCAAAGGGCACAGAACTTCAGCAACAGCACCAGTACCAGGGTTACCACGGCCATTGGCCCGCTGCGTGGGTCTTTCATTATCCGCAACGTGCGCTCGCGGTCGCCAAAGCCGCCCAGCCAGGCGTCCGCACTGTCGGCCAGCCCATCCAGGTGCAAGGCCCCGCTGAGCAGCACCCACAGTGCCAATAGCAACGCCGCGTGCAGCGGCGCCGGCGTGCCTTGCAGCAGGTGGCTTGCCAGCCACAACAACAACCCGAACAGCAGCCCGACCAGCGGGTAATAGAGCAGCGAACGGCCCACCTCACGGGCGGCGGGCATGCCCGGCAGGCTCACCGGCAAGCTGCTGAGAAACTGCAAGGCGATCCAGAACGGCAACGGCAGCATCTCAACCTTCCTCGACCAATAGCCCGCCCTCACTCACCAGCAAGCGGACCAAGGCACCATGCCCGACCTCGACCTGCAACAGTTGGTGCCTGGGCAAGCCGCGAGCACGCGCCAGCAGCAGGCGCATCACCCCACCATGGGTGACCAGCAGCACACGCTTGCCGGCGTGCTGCTGGTGCAACCCCTCGACCGCCGCCAGCACCCGTGCCGCAAAGGCGTGCACCGGCTCGCCGTTAGGCGGCGTGAAGGCGTAGGGGTCTGCCCAGAACTGCCCCAGCGCATCGGCCTGGTCTTGCATGATCTGTGCGGCGCTGCGGCCTTCCCAGTCACCAAAGTGCAGTTCTTGCAGGGCAGGCACCCGGCACACCGGCAAATTCAGTTGCGCACCCAGCTCATCGGCAAACCGCGCACAGCGCTGCAGCGGCGAGCTGACCAACACCTGCCACGGGCCGGCACCGGCCACAGCACTGCGCATCTGGGCCCAGCCTTGGTCGGTCAGCGCGTCATCCAGGCTGCCACGCAGCCCGCCCTGCTCGGTTTCGCCGTGGCGCAGCAGGTCGAGGATCATGCCGGGCGGTCCGCCACAGCGGCTTCGGCAAAGGTCGCCATTTGCCCATGCAGCGCACACGCCAGGCGTAACAGCGGTACCGCCAATGCGGCGCCACTGCCCTCGCCCAGGCGCAGGCCCAGGGCCAGCAACGGCTCGGCCTGCAGCGCCGCGAGCAGGGCCTTGTGCCCAGGCTCGGCACCTTCGTGAGCGAACAGCAGCCAGGCCCGGCACTGCGGGTTCAGGCGCACCGCCACCAGCGCAGCAACGCTGCAGATAAAGCCATCGACCAGTACTGCGATACCCGACTGCGCGCAGCCGATATAGGCGCCGACCAGGGCTGCGATCTCGAACCCGCCAACGCACCCCAATGCCTGCAACGGCGCGTCAGCCCGCAGGCCATGCAGGCGCAACGCCTGTTCGATGACTTGCGCCTTGTGCCGCACACCCGCGTTGTCCAGGCCGGTGCCAGGCCCGCTCAGCTGTGCCGCCGGGCAGCCCAGCAAGGCGCTGGCCACGGCAGCCGCGGCAGTCGTGTTGCCGATGCCCATCTCACCACCGATGAACAACTGCGCACGCTGTTCGGCCGCGCGCAAGGCGCTGTCGCGGCCCGCCTGCAGGGCTGCCAGCAGCTGGTCTTCGGTCATCGCCGGCTGCCGGGCAAAGTTCGCGGTACCGGCCCCCAGGCGCAAATGGCGCACGCCGGGCAGCTCCAGCTGTAGGTCGATGGTGCCGAGATCGACCACCTCCAGGCTGGCGTGCAGTTGCCGCGCCAGCACACTGATTGCCGCGCCACCGCCGACGAAATTGCACAGCATCTGCCCGGTTACCGCCTGCGGGTAGGCCGAGATGCCTTCCTCGACCACACCGTGGTCACCAGCAAAAATGGTGATGGCCAGCTGGTCCAGCACGGGGCGTTCCTGCCCCTGCAAACCGGCCAGCTGAATGGCCAGGCCTTCCAGCTGGCCAAGCGAGCCGGCAGGTTTGGTCAGTTGCTGCTGACGCGCGCGGGCCTGGTCCATGGCGGCGTTGTCGAGGAGTTGGCAGGGGGTTTGCCACCAGGGTTGGGTCATCGGGGGAAGCCTGTTCAGGGTTGGACAATGGGTAGTGAGGGTTGCACGGTGCATGGCTGGGTCATGGCGCGGCGCCCTTGAGCACCAATGGCAACCCGGCAACCGTCAACACCACGCGTTGACAGCGCTCGGCCACCCCCTGATGCATCCAGCCGGCCAGGTCGACATAACGCCGGGTCAGCTCGCCCATGGGCACCACCCCCAGGCCGGTTTCGTTACTGACCAGGATAACCGTGCCAGGCAGTTGCTCCAGGCAATCGAGCAGCGCGTCACGCTCCTGGGCCAGGCGTTGGTCATCCTCCAGCATCAGCAGGTTGGTCAGCCACAGGGTCAGGCAATCCACCAGCAGGCAACGCCCCTCGGCGGCTTCTGCGCGCAATACCGCCGCCAATGCCAGGGGCTCTTCGATCAAACCCCAGGCGGCAGGGCGTCGTTGCCGGTGCAGCGCTACCCGCTCGTTCATTTCACCGTCCAGCGGCTGGCTGGTGGCAATGTAGGTCACGGGCAGGCCGCTGGCAGTGGCCCATTGCTCGGCCAGGCGGCTTTTGCCCGAACGGGCACCGCCGAGGATCAGGCTGCGCATGTCAGGCCACCCCGCACAGTTGGCGCAACAAAGTGGTGTTCAGGTGCGCGTCCACCAGGTCGGCCAGGCGCTCGATGTCACGTTCACGCAGGGCTTCGTAATCGATGACCTGCACATCGTCCAGGCCCGCCCAGCGCAGCAGGGCGGCACATGAATGGCTGCCTTCGAACAGACCATGCAGGTACGTGGCCAGCACCTGCCCGTCGTCGCTGATGGCACCGTCGCTGCGGCCATCGGCCAACTGCACGGCAGGCTGCGCCAGGGCCGGGCCGCGGGTGACACCCGCATGGATCTCATAACCGCTCACCGCCGCAGCCTCGAGGTTCAGCGTGCCGGTGACATTACGCAACTGCTTATGGGCTTCGAGCACGGTGGCGTAGTCGAACAGGCCCAACCCGCGGCTTGAACCGGCAGCCCCTTCGAGCCCCAGCGGGTCATGCACTTCATGGCCGAGCATCTGCAGGCCGCCACAAATTCCGATCAGTTTGCCGCCATAGCGCAGGTGGCGTTCGATCGCCTTGTCCCAACCGCGCTCGCGCAGCTGTGCCAGATCGCCGCGGACGCTTTTCGAGCCAGGCAGGATGATCAGGTCGGCAGCCGGAATCGCCTGGCCAGGGCCGATAAATTGCAGGTCTACCTGCGGATGCAGGCGCAAAGGGTCGAAGTCGGTGTGGTTGCTGATACGCGGCAGCACCGGCACGATCACCTTGAGCACGCGGTCCTGCTTGCTGCCCTGGCGCATGTCGATGCCATCTTCGGCTTCAAGGTGCAGGTCGGTGACGTAGGGCAACACGCCCAGTACCGGCTTGCCGGTGCGTGCCTCCAGCCAGTCCAGCCCTGGTTGAAGCAGCGCGATATCGCCACGGAAGCGGTTGATCACAAAGCCCTGCACCCGCGCCTGCTCACTGGGCGACAGCAGCTCCAGCGTGCCCACCAGGTGGGCGAACACGCCACCACGGTTGATGTCCGCCACCAGGATCACCGGGCAGTCGACCGCTTCGGCAAAGCCCATGTTGGCGATGTCGCCCGCGCGCAGGTTGATTTCTGCCGGCGACCCCGCGCCCTCGACCATGACCACCGGCCAGGCAGCGCTCAGGCGCTGGTGCGAGGCCAGCACCGCCTGCATGGCGACAGCTTTGTAGTCGTGGTAGGCCACCGCGTTCATGCTGGTGACGGCACGCCCATGGATGATCACCTGGGCGCCGGTATCACTGTTGGGCTTGAGCAATACCGGGTTCATGTCGGTGTGCGGCGCCAGCCGGCACGCCTGGGCCTGCACCGCCTGGGCGCGGCCAATTTCACCGCCATCGGCGGTTACGGCACTGTTCAGCGCCATGTTCTGCGGTTTGAACGGCACCACACCCACACCCTGGCGCAACAGCCAGCGGCACAATGCAGTTACCAGCGTGCTTTTGCCGGCGTCGGAGGTGGTGCCTTGCACCATGAGGGTGGTCATGCCGTTTCCTTTTGGTAGGCCGCCAGGGCCTGGGCCAGGCGTTGCTCATCTGCCAGGCTGGCGGGCAGCCCCAGGCGTACTGCGGCAGGCTGCTCGAACAGCCGCACCAGAATGCCGCGACGGGCGAGAAAGTCGTGCAGGTGGGCTGCGCCGGGGCTGCGTACATACTGGAACAGGTCACAGCCGCCGGTGGGCGTCAGGCCTGCGCTGTGCAGCATTGCCGCCAGTCGCTGGCTGGCGGCGGCACAGCGTTCGGTTTGGGCACGCTGCGCGGCCTGGTCAGCCAGGCTGACTTGGGCCAACACCCGGGTCGGGCCGTTGACGGTCCACGGGCCAAGCAACTCGGCCAGGCGCAACAGCAGGCTGTGCTCGGCCGCCACGAAACCGAGGCGCACGCCGGCCAGGCCGAAGAACTTACCGAACGAGCGCAATACGATCAGACCAGAGCGTGCGCTGCAATCCACCACGCTGTCTGCGGGGGTATTGTCCATGAAGGCTTCATCCACCAGCAGCCAGGCACCGCGCGCAGCCAGCCGGGCGTGCCAGGCCAGCAGTTGCTCACGGGGCACGCGGCGCCCTGTGGGGTTGTTGGGGTTGACCAGCACCAGCACGTCGAGGCCGTCGAGTGCGGCCTCGACCTGTGTTTCGTCCAGCTCGAGCAACTGGTGCCCCGCCCTTTGCCAGGCATGGGGGTGCTCGGCATAGCATGGGCCCAGCACCCCGACCCGTCCGCTGGCACGCAGCAGCGGTAAGGCCTGGATCGCGGCCTGCGAGCCAGCGACTGGCAATACCTGGCTGGCGCCGTAATAGCGGCGCGCGGCCGCTTCCAGGCCGTCCTCGGTTTCCGGCAAGCGGGCCCAGGCTTCAACGGGAATGGGCGGAATGGGAAACGCCCACGGCGCAATGCCGCTGGACAGGTCCAGCCAGTGCTCACGGGCAATCCCGTATTGGTGCACTGCACGCAGCAGGCGACCGCCGTGTTCAAGCATCCAGGTAGGCCCCCAGGCAAATCACCAGCAACCACAGCCATACGCCGCGCTGCACCAGGTTCCAGCCACGCTCGATGGCGTCGGCATCGGCCGCCGGCCCCTCGCCCAGGCGTGGCCGCTCGTGCAGCTCGCCGTGGTACACCGCCGGGCCGCCGAGTTCGACACCTAGCGCACCTGCACCGGCCGCCATGACCGGGCCGGCGTTGGGGCTGTCCCACAAGGGGCCCTGCTTGCGCCAGCAGGCCAGGGCCACACGGGTTTTGCCGAGCAGCGCATAAGTCAGCGCCACCAGCCTGGCGGGAATATAGTTGAGCACATCGTCGATGCGCGCTGCGCACCAGCCAAAGCGCTCGAAACGCGCATTGCGGTAACCCCACATGGCATCGAGGGTATTGCTCAGGCGGTACAACACCACACCCGGCGCCCCGGCCACCACGAACCAGAACAGCGCAGCGAATACAGCGTCGCTGCCATTTTCCAGCACCGACTCGGTGGCTGCCCGCGCTACCGCAGGCGCGTCCAGCTCGCGGGTTTCACGGCTGACCAGAAAACCTACCCGGCGCCGCGCTTCGTCCAGGTCGCCCTGGCGCAACGCCTGAGCCACTGGCAGCACATGTTCGCCCAGGCTGCGCAGCCCCACAGCGCAGTACAACGCCAGCACATCAACCAGCCAGCCAATGCAGGGCAGCCAGGACAGCACCAGCGCCACCAGGGTCAGCGGCACCACGGCCAGAAACCAGGCGCTGACACCGTGGCTGCGCCAACCGCGGCCACCGGCATTCAGGCGCCGCTCCAGGTGATTGGCCATGTTGCCGAAAGCCACCAGTGGGTGGCGGCGCTGCGGCTCGCCCAGCAACGCATCCAGGGCCACGCCAGCCACGGTCAGCATAGCCACGCTCATTGGCACTCTCCCCATTGGTTTTCGAACAGCATTTCACTCAAGGGCCGCTGCTGGGCCCAGTTTTCCTGGACCAGCATGGGCGCCGGGTAGAACGCCGTAACCGGCCCCAGGCACAGCACTGCCACCGGTTTGGCCCCCGCCGGCATACCCAGCAGGTCCGCCAGGGCCTGCGGGTCGAACAGCGAAACCCAGCCCATGCCCAGGCCTTCGCCACGTGCTGCCAGCCACAGGTTCTGAATGGCACAGGCCAGCGACGCCAGGTCCATTTCAGGGAGGGTACGGCGACCGAAGATGTGCGGCTCGCGGTTGTCCATCAAGGCCGCCACCAGCACCTCGGCACAGTCGTTGATGCCTTCCACCTTCAGTTTCATGAAATCGTCGGAGCGCTCGCCCAGGGCCTGGGCAGTACGCACCCGCTCCGCCTCGACCAAGGCCTGGATCTGCCCGCGCAGTTCACGGCGGGTGATACGAATGAAACGCCAGGGCTGCATGAGCCCGACGCTGGGCGCCTGGTGGGCAGCGGCCAGCAGGCGAGCCAGCACAGCCGGCGCCACTTCCCCACCCGCGAAATGGCGCATATCGCGGCGCTCGCCAATGGCCCGGTAGATGGCAGCGCGTTCGGCGGCGCTGAAGGCGTGTTCGCTCATGGCCGTAACAGTGCCGCCGCCGCAGGCGGGTTGGACGGGAAATAGAAATGCACATAGGAGGCGGTCAGCCGCCCGATCCGGTACACCGCTTCATTGCCGCGGCCGCCATTGGGGCTCAGGCCGCGGGCAATCGGGTCCAGCCCGGTCGTGGTCAGGGAATGGTGATAGGTGTGCCCGCGCAAGGTGCCTTCCGGCAACTCCACTGCCTGCAAGGCCAAGGCCGCCAGGCGCTTCTGCATGGTCGCCTCCCCTGGCAGCAGGCCGAGCAGTTCGGCGCGCTCGCCGGCCACGTCGGTCAACGCCTCGAGCAGGTACAGCATGCCGCCACATTCGGCCAGCAGCGGCTTGCCCTGGGCATGGTGGGCGCGGATCGCTGCGCACATCGGCGCGTTCGCCGCCAGCCCGTGATGGTGCAATTCGGGGTAGCCACCTGGCAGATACAGGCTGTCTACCGCAGGCAGTTCGCGGTCGTGCAGCGGCGAGAAGAAGGCCAGTTGGGCACCCAGGCTGCGCAGCAGGTCGAGGTTGGCACCGTAGGTGAAGGCAAAAGCCTCGTCGCGTGCCACGCCGATACGCACACCGGCCAGCGAGGCTGCGCAGGCGTGTACTGCCGGCTCGGCAAAGCACACCGGTGGCGGCAGCGCCGCATCGCAACTGGCCCCCAATGCTTCGGCGGCGGCGTCCAGGCGGGCATCGAGATCGTTCAGTTCGCTGGCCTGGACCAGGCCCAAGTGGCGGCTGGGCAATTCTATGCCACGCTCGCGGGACAACCCGCCATACCAGCGCAAGCCTTCGGTCAGGCTGCCTTCCAGCAGCTGTGCGTGGCGCAGGCTGCCGACCCGGTTGGCCAGCACCCCGGCGAACGGCAGGTCGGCCTGGTAGCGCGCCAGGCCCAGGGCCAGCGCGCCGAAGGTCTGGGCCATGGCCGTGCTGTCGATCACTGCCAGCACCGGCACACCGAAATGGCGTGCCAGGTCGGCACTGGAGGGGGTGCCATCGAACAACCCCATCACCCCTTCGATCAGGATCAGGTCGGCCTCCCCTGCCGCTTCCCACAACAACCGGCGGCTTTCCTCCGCGCCGATCATCCACAGGTCCAGCTGGTACACCGGCGCGCCACTGGCCCGCTCCAGAATCATGGGGTCAAGAAAGTCCGGCCCGCACTTGAACACTCGCACCTTGCGCCCGCGGTTACGGTGCAGGCGGGCCAGTGCGGCGGTGACGGTGGTCTTGCCCTGGCCGGAGGCGGGAGCCGCGATCAGCACGGCTGGGCAGTGGCGCGCCTGGCTCACAGCTCTACGCCTTTCTGTGCGCGGATGCCGGCCTGGAAGGCATGCTTGAGCATGCCCATCTCGGTCACGGTGTCGGCCAGCTCGACCATTTCAGGCTTGGCCCCGCGGCCAGTGACGATCACATGCTGCATCGGCGGCCGGGCCTGGATGTCGGACAGGACCTGGTCAAGGTCGAGGTAGCCGTGCTTGAGGGCGATGTTCAGCTCGTCCAGCACCACGAACTGCACGCTGGGGTCCTGCAGCAGCTGACGGGACACCGCCCAGGCGGCTTCGGCGGCGGCGATGTCGCGCTGGCGGTCCTGGGTTTCCCAGGTGAAGCCTTCGCCCATCACGTGGTAGCGCACCTGCTCGGGGAAGCGGCGGAAGAACAGCTCTTCACCGGTGCTGTTGCGGCCTTTGATGAACTGCACCACACCACACTGCATGCCATGGCCCAAGGCCCGCGCAAGCATGCCGAAGGCCGAGCTGCTCTTGCCTTTGCCGTTGCCAGTCAGCACCAGCAGCAGGCCGCATTCGTTGGGGGAGTTGGCGATACGTTCGTCGATGACTGCCTTCTTGCGCTGCATGCGCGCCAAGTGGCGTTCGTCGCGTTCGGTGGGTTCGCTCATCAGGGTTCTCCGCTGGCTGTCACCACGGCAACGCGCGGCAATAAAGAGTAGGCAGGCAGACGGAGAACGCGCAGGGGCCATGGCAAGGGGCCACGGTGCACCGCGCATCACCCTCCGTGATGCCGTTGGCAGATATCAGGCCGGTCTCCGGGCTTGTGAGGGGGCCTTGGCCCTGGCCTGCGCGCCTTCCCGGGTAAACACCCAGTGGCCCTGCGCGGCCGCGACTCACCTACCGTTGCGGGGGCAGCGCCGGACTCGCGCCATGCTGGCGCCCACCGGCTTCCCAGTTTCACCCTGCCCAGTCGGGGCTGGCAGGGCACCTGAAACACGCGCGAAGGTTAGAGGGTTGTACCGGGAGCGTCAATCGGAGTGGGCAGGGAGTGCGTACTTGCAAAGCGGCGACGCTGGCCAATTCTCCAGGCTGTGCCACACTGATAGCACATAGCCATCACGCTCGACTGTACGCCACCACAATGACAAAAGGAGAGTGCAGCATGCGAGGCCATCTCATCAACAACCCGAACCTGGAATTCCTTGGCCCGGTGCTGGAACGCTGGGTCGACTGCATTGACCGCTGCAACCAGTTTTACGGTGATGGCGAGGCACCTTACTGGCACGGCGCGGCAGCCAATGCCGGGGTGCTGGCAGCCGCGGCGTGGGAGGCTGAGCTGGCGGCGTTACAGCAGTTTGCCGGCAAGAAGCAGCGCGATGAAGGTGACCATGAGGGGCGCTGCGATCTGTCGATCAGCAGTGCTGACCAAGTGCTGTACCTGAGCGTGGGTCAGCGGTGGCCAAGGCTGGCGAAGCTGGACATGGCAGCTGCATTGCAGGAAACCGCTGTGCGCGCCCGGCAGGTGGCCTACCCCAGCCAGTTGAAGGCGGGGGCTTTGTTCATCAGCCCATGGAAGGCTGGCCAGCACGCCAGCCCTGAAGAGTTGCAGGACATGGTCGACGACTTGCAGAAACACAGCGCGTGCGCGGTGGCCTGGTACTTCCCGTATGCGTACCGCAAGTTGCATAACGAGCTGGGGCAGTACTTTCCGGGGGTGGCGTTGTTGCTGAAGCAGGGTTGAAACAACGTGGGCGTTGAAACCGCATAGGTATTCGTTCGCGTAGGCGGCGCCGAGTCACCTTTCCGCCCTTACGGCGGGTTACTTTGGTCTGGGCCAAAGTAACCAAAGCCGCCCGCTCCCGTCATCCGGCCCCTACGCTTCGCTCCGGGGTCCCCTCGCTACGGGCATGCTCCTGAAGTCGCAATCTGCAGCGCCTGAACTACCGCGCGCTAAGAAGCAAAAGCAAAAAGCAGAAGCAATAACTGCGCTTTCGTGGGTTTCGCACCACGCAACCAAACCCCGCCCAGCTTTTGATCTGGCTGTTGATCTGGCTG
>NZ_BCBD01000173.1:0-11536 GCF_001320345.1 Pseudomonas sp. NBRC 111127
GTGGGGGCGCATGGCTGCTGGACGAGCCGCTGTCGCTGGCGCACCTGTATGGCGGCCTGCTGATTGCTGTGGCCTTGTGGCTGGTACTGCGCCCGGCGCGCAATTGACCGGGAGAACGGCATGAACCCGACCTGCAAAAAGGTGCTGTTCCGCCTGGAACAGGACGCCAACGGCTACCCACCGGCCTCGGTCGAAGGCCTTTGGGCCAAGGCTGTGGAAGGCGGCCATGCCGTGGACAACATTCCCTTTCATGTGTACGGCATCGCGCCGGGTGACCTTATCGGCACCTATGAAGAAGACGGCCAGACCTGGTTCGCCGAACTGCGCCAAAGCAGCGGCACCTCGGTGTTCCGGGTGCTGGTCAAGCCCCCGGAAACCCTCGATCAGGTTCGCGCTGCCTTGCAGGATTTCGGCTGCGCCTGTGAAACCGAGCAGTCGGTAAGACTGCTGGCCGTGGCAGTACCGCAACAGCGCTCAATCGACACCCTGCTCTACTACCTGCTCACCCAGCGCGAAGCCGGGCTGCTGGACTTCGAGGAAGGCGTACTCCGGCACGCCATCCCCGCCGAGTTCCGCTAGGGCTCAGGCCTCGGCCAGGCGCTTGGCAGGCTTGCGGAACACGAACAGCAGGCCGACCACGATCAACCCCATGCCCAGCAGGCTGAGCGGCGCCAGGCGGTTGCCGAAGATCAGCAAGTCCATCACCGCGGTCACCGCCGGCACCAGGTAGAACAGGCTGGTGACGTTGACCAGGTTACCCTTGGCGATCAGCCGATACAGCAGCAAGGTGGCCAGCAGCGAAACCACCAGGCCCATCCACAGCAAGGCAGCCACGAAACCCCCGGTCCACTGCACCTGTAAGGGTTGCAAGGGTGCGAACAGCGCGCACAGGGCAAAGCCGGCCAGGTACTGCAGCGGCAGCGTGCCCATGGGGTTGTCGGTGATGCGTTTTTGCAGGATCGAACCGCAGGTCATGCTGGCCAGCGCCAGCAGGGCGAACAGCATGCCCGCCAGCGACACCCCACCCAGGTTGAGCCCCTGGTACACCACCATGATCAAGCCGCTCAAGCCCAGCCCCAGGCCGAACAGGCGGCTGATCGAACGCTGGCGCTCCATCAGCACGACGGTGAGGATCGGTTGCACGCCCATGACCGTGGCCATGATGCCTGGCGTGACGTGGGTGTCGAGGGCCAGCAGATAGAAGATCTGGTAAGCCCCGAGCAACACGCAGCCAGTGCCCAGGGCACGCAGCATGGCGCCCTTCCGGCGTGGCCAGCGCAGCCCCAGCAACGGCCCGATCAGCAACAGGCCCGCCAGGGCCAAGGCAGAGCGCAGCAGCAGGAAGGCGAACGGGCTGGCATGCGCCAGGCCAAGTTTGGAAACGATCGCCCCGCTGCTCCACAGCAGGACGAACAGGCTGGTAGTGGCCGCCGAGGCCACGGATGCTTTGTTGAAAAAGGACATTTATTGCCACCTGATGATAGGCAGATAAGCCAAGCGGACGGCCTGCGCTAAAGCGCACTAAGTAGCCGGCCGGTTTCAGTGGGTTGCGTGTGCGAAGGGACTCGGCCGAAGCCGATCAGCCCAACACGACCACGCAGCATGGCGGAGCTACGCCGCCTACGGCGCCACTGACAGGTGGTGGGTAATGACTGACCATGGCCGGCTGCTGGCTGCCACGCACGACCATGCCCGCGACTGGCGCGATGGCAAAGCTGGTGGTGGAGGGCTTGGCGGGCATGATTCAGGCTTCAGGGAAGGAAGTGTTGTGGAGAATAGCGGTGAACCCACGATTGGGCAATAGCGGGCGCCAGTGTGAGGTGAGCTGGCCTATGCGCGGGTGAACCCGCGCACAGGCCAGCCTGCGCTCAGAACAACCAGCGGTAAAGCAGATAAGCCACGACCACCGCCAGCACCGGGCGCAGGACCCGGTAGGCCTTGGGGTTGGCCCGCTTGAACTGCTTCACGCGAGTGCTGAGCTTATTGGAGAAACGCTTGCTCCAGGCATACGCCTGGTTGATACCGCCCACCCGCTCGTCGTCGGTATTCTGTGGCGCGGTGGCGCGGCCAAGGAAGGCACTGACCTGGCGGTTGATGCGGGTCATCAGCGGGCTGCTCAACGGCCGCTCGATGTCGCAGAACAGGATCACCCGGGTCACATCGGTCTCGTTCTTCACCCAGTGCACGTAGGTTTCATCGAACATCACGTCTTCGCCGTCCCGCCAGGCGTATTCCTGCCCATCGACGTAAATGCGGCAGGCGTCGGAGTTCGGCGTGGACAGGCCCAGGTGGTAACGCAACGAACCGGCGAATGGGTCGCGGTGCGGGTTCAGGTGGCTACCGCCAGGCAGCAGGGCGAACATCGCGCCCTTGACGTTGGGAATGCTGCTGACCAGTTCTACGGTTTTCGGGCACAGCGCCTCGGCCGATGGCAGCGGCTTGTCATACCACTTCAGGTAAAACCGCTTCCAGCCCTTCTTGAAGAACGAACCGAAGCCGGCGTCGTTGTCCTTTTCGGCGGCGCGGATATAGCCCTCGTCGAACAGGCGCATGGCCTCTTCGCGGATTTCCTGCCAGTTGTCTTTGAGCACATCCAGTTCCGGGAAGCGCTGGCGGTCCAGGTAGGGTTTGGACGGCACCCCGGAAAACAGGTACATCAAGGCGTTGTAGGGGGCGAACAGCGCCGAATGGTTGACGAACTGGCGCAACACCGGCAGGCGGGCCTTGCCGCGCAGGTGCACGAACAGCACGCTGCCGAAGAACACCAGCAAGACACCCGCCTTGGCTGCAAAGGATAAGGTCATGCATCACTCCTAGGGGAAGAAACAGGGCTGCGCGGCCTGCTCTCCTGAAAATCATCCTGCCATCATAAACCGATCCCGCCGCGGTACAAACCACCCGGGCGGGATCGTGTCGATGAAGATTGTGCAGTCAACCAGGCCGCCGAACATTGAGCCCGGTCAGCGGCATGGCCGGTTACTGCTGGTTTTCCTGGTCGCTGAACATGTCGCTGAACAGCATGCTCGACAAATAACGCTCGCCAGAATCGGGCAGCACCACGACGATGGTCTTGCCTTGCATTTCCGGTTTTTCCGCCAGGCGCACGGCCGCCGCCATGGCTGCGCCGCAAGAAATGCCGCAGAGAATGCCCTCTTCCTGCATCAGGCGAATGGCCATGGCCTTGGCCTCTTCGTCGGCCACCGTCAGCACCTGGTCGACGATCGACAGGTCGAGGTTTTTCGGTACGAAGCCAGCCCCGATGCCCTGGATCTTGTGTGGGCTGGGCTTGAGCTCTTCGCCGGCCAGGGTCTGGGTGATCAGTGGCGAAGCCTCTGGCTCCACGGCCACCGACAGGATCGCCTTGCCCTGGGTATGCTTGATGTAGCGCGACACACCGGTGATGGTGCCGCCCGTGCCCACCCCCGCCACCAGCACGTCCACCGCGCCGTCGGTGTCGTTCCAGATTTCCGGGCCCGTGGTTTTTTCGTGAATGGCGGGGTTGGCCGGGTTCTCGAACTGGCCTGGCAGGAAGTACTGCGCCGGGTCTGAGGCCACGATTTCGTTGGCCTTGTCGATGGCGCCCTTCATGCCTTTGGCCGGCTCGGTCAGCACCAGTTCGGCGCCCAGCGCCTTCAGCACCTTGCGCCGTTCGAGGCTCATCGACGCGGGCATGGTCAGCATCAGCTTGTAGCCACGCGCGGCGGCAACGAAGGCCAGGCCGATACCGGTGTTGCCCGAGGTGGGCTCGACTATGGTCATGCCCGGCTTGAGCCGGCCGCTGCTTTCGGCATCCCAGACCATGTTCGCGCCAATGCGGCACTTGACCGAGTATCCCGGGTTGCGCCCCTCGATCTTGGCCAGGATGGTCACGCCACGCGGGGCGATCCGGTTGATCTGCACCAGCGGCGTGTTGCCGATGGAATGGGCGTTGTCTGCAAAGATACGGCTCATGGCAGGGGTCCTTGGCATGAAAGCGAGCAGGAAAAGACCTCAAGGGTAAGCCCCGGCCGTAGGCCCGTAAAGCCTGTTCGAACTCAACCGGGCGCATTGCGGTCCACCGCACATCCTCCTGGGAGACACCCCGATGAAAGCCCGTTATCGCTGGCCGCTGATCGGCCTGGCCAGCCTGGTGGCGCTGCTGGTGGCGTTGCACCTGGCGCTGCCCTACCTGGTACGCGACTACCTCAACGACAAGCTGGCCGACATGGGCGACTACCGTGGCCACGTGGCCGACGTGGACCTGGCCTGGTGGCGCGGGGCCTACCGGATCAACGGCCTGCGGATCGTCAAGACCAGCGGCAAGGTGCCAGTCCCGCTGCTGGATGCACCGGTTATCGACCTGTCGGTCAGCTGGCACTCGCTGATCTACGACAAGGCCGTGGTGGCGAAAGTGATCTTCGAGCAGCCCGAACTGAACTTCGTCGACGGCGGCAACAAGCAGGCCTCGCAGACCGGCCAGGGCACCGATTGGCGGCAACAACTGGAAAAGCTGCTGCCGATCACCCTCGATGAAGTACATATCGACAATGGCACCCTGACCTTTCGCAATTTCAATTCCAACCCACCGGTCAACCTCAAGGCAACCCGGCTGGACGCCACCATCAGCAACCTGACCAACGTGCGCGACAAGCAAGGCCGGCGCGACGCCAGCTTCGAGGGCACGGCGCTGATCGCCGGCAATGCCAAGGTCGAAAGCCGCGCCACCTTCGACCCGTTCAGTGACTTCGATGACTTCGAGTTCCGCCTGCGTGCCACCGGCATAGAACTGCGCAACCTGAATGACTTCGCCAGTGCCTACGGCAAGTTCGACTTCAGCGCAGGGCATGGTGACGTGGTCATCGAGGCGCAGGCGGAAAACGGCCGCCTCAATGGATACATCAAACCCCTGCTGCGTGACGTGGACGTGTTCGACTGGCAGCAGGATGTCGAGAACAAGGACAAAGGCTTCTTCCGCTCGGTGTGGGAGGCCCTGGTGGGCGCCTCCGAGACGGTGCTGAAGAACCAGCCGAAAAACCAGTTCGCCACCCGGGTGGAGCTCAGCGGCAGCGTGCACAAGCAGAACATCAGCGCTTTCGAGGCCTTCCTGCAGATCCTGCGCAACGGCTTCATCCAGGCGTTCAATGCACGCTATGAGCAACCGGCGCCGAAGTCCGACTGAAACAGCGTGACGGGGCATTCAGGGACTGAATACCCGGTCTGCGTTTGCAGCTGCCCGGGCCCGCGTTATAGTCGGTAACAAATCGAAAACAGGTGTTGGGCCATTCGCGGGCGCGCCCGCTCCCACAGGTACTTCCGCAGATTCAGAAGTTTGTGCAATTCCTGTAGAAGCGGGCGTGCCCGCTCCTACAGGTACCCCGCAGATTCAGAAGTTTGTGCAATTCCTGTGGGAGCGGGCGTGCCCGCGAAGAGGCCGGCACAGGCTTACAACAGAGGACAGCCCCATGAAGTTCGAAGGCACCCGCGACTACGTCGCCACAGACGACCTGAAACTGGCGGTAAACGCGGCCATCACCCTCGAACGCCCGCTGTTGGTCAAGGGCGAACCCGGCACCGGCAAGACCATGCTCGCCGAGCAGCTGGCAGCTTCGTTCGGCGCGCGCCTGATCACCTGGCACATCAAGTCCACCACCAAGGCCCACCAGGGTCTCTACGAGTACGACGCGGTCAGCCGCCTGCGCGACTCGCAGCTGGGCGTGGACAAGGTCCATGACGTGCGCAACTACCTGAAGAAGGGCAAGCTGTGGGAGGCCTTCGAGGCCGAGGAGCGGGTCATCCTGCTGATCGACGAAATCGACAAGGCCGACATCGAGTTCCCCAACGACCTGTTGCAGGAACTGGACAAGATGGAGTTCTACGTTTACGAAATCGACGAGACCATCAAGGCCCGGCAGCGCCCGATCATCATCATTACCTCGAACAACGAAAAGGAACTGCCCGACGCCTTCCTGCGCCGCTGCTTCTTCCACTACATCGCCTTCCCCGACCGCAGCACCCTGCAGCAGATCGTCGACGTGCACTACCCGAACATCAGCCAGGCGCTGGTCAGCGAGGCGCTGGACGTGTTCTTCGACGTACGCAAGGTGCCTGGCCTGAAGAAAAAGCCTTCCACCTCCGAGCTGGTCGACTGGCTCAAGCTGCTGATGGCCGACAACATCGGTGAAGCGGTGCTGCGTGAACGCGACCCGACCAAGGCGATCCCGCCGCTGGCCGGTGCGCTGGTGAAGAACGAGCAGGACGTGCAACTGCTCGAGCGCCTGGCCTTCATGAGCCGGCGCGGCAACCGCTGACAGGAGCCGGGCCATGCTGCTCAACCTGTTCAATGAAATGCGTGCGGCCAAGGTGCCGGTGTCGGTGCGTGAACTGCTCGACCTGCACCAGGCCTTGCAAAAGCACGTGGTGTTCGCCGACATGGACGAATTCTATTACCTCGCCCGCGCCATTCTGGTGAAAGACGAACGCCACTTCGACAAGTTCGACCGCGCCTTCGCCGCTTACTTCAAAGGCCTGGAAAACCTCGACCAGCACATCGAGGCGCTGATCCCGGAAGAATGGCTGCGCAAGGAGTTCGAGCGCTCGCTCAGCGACGAAGAACGCGCGCAAATCCAATCGCTGGGTGGCCTGGACAAGCTCATCGAGGCCTTCAAGCAGCGCCTGGAAGAGCAGAAGGAGCGCCACGCCGGCGGCAACAAGTGGATCGGCACCGGCGGCACCAGCCCGTTCGGTTCGGGCGGCTACAACCCCGAGGGCATCCGCGTGGGCGAGGCCGGCAAACGCCAGGGCAAGGCGGTGAAGGTCTGGGACCAGCGCGAGTACAAGAACCTCGACGACCAGGTGGAACTGGGCACGCGCAACATCAAGCTGGCCCTGCGCCGGCTGCGCAAGTTCGCCCGTGAAGGCGCCGCCGAAGAGCTCGACATCGACGGCACCATCGACCACACCGCGCGCGATGCCGGGTTGCTGAACATCCAGATGCGCCCTGAGCGGCGCAACACCGTGAAGCTGCTGTTGCTGTTCGACATCGGTGGTTCCATGGACGCCCACGTCAAGGTGTGCGAAGAACTGTTCTCGGCCTGCAAGACCGAGTTCAAGCACCTGGAGTACTACTACTTCCACAACTGCGTGTACGAGTCGGTTTGGAAGAACAACCTGCGCCGCACCTCGGAGCGGTTTTCCACGTTCGATCTGCTGCACAAGTATGGCGACGACTACAAAGTGATCTTCGTTGGCGATGCGGCCATGGCGCCTTACGAAATCACCCAGCCCGGTGGCAGCGTGGAGCACTGGAACGAAGAAGCCGGGTACGTGTGGCTGCAGCGTTTCATGGAGAAATTCAGGAAGATCATCTGGATCAACCCCTATCCCCGGCAGGCTTGGGACTACACCGCCTCGACCCACCTGGTGCGGGAGTTGATCGAGGACAAGATGTATCCGCTGACCTTGCAGGGGTTGGAGGAAGGGATGCGGTATCTCTCAAAGTGAGATAGAACGGGCTGCCACTTGCCAGCGGTCTGGCCTCTTCGCGGGCGCGCCCGCTCCTACAGGTATGGCGCAGGCCTGTATGGGAGCGGGCGTGCCCGCGAAAGGGCCCGCAGCCTTACAACCACCGGCCCAAGTATTGCTGCTGCTCCCGCCACGCCTCATCCTGCACCACCGCCCTGAACTTCACCTGCGCCCCCGGCATGCACTGCGCCAGTTGCGCCAGCGCCAGCGGCGTCAACGCCCCCAGCCGCGGGTAACCGCCAATGGTCTGCCGGTCATTGAGCAACACGATCGGTTGCCCGTCCGGCGGCACCTGCACCGCCCCCAGGGGAATGCCCTCGGAAATCATCGGCGCGCCCTGGTAGACCAGCTGCGGCCCCAGCAAGCGGATGCCCATGCGGTCGGCCCGGCTGTCCAGGGTCCAGTCCGTGTTGAATGCCTGGTACAGGCTGGTACCGCTGAAATCGCCGAGCTGCGCGCCCATCACCAGGTCGAGCACAGGCTTGTGGTGATAGCGCGGGCGCAACGCATCCGGCACTTCACGAAGGGTTGCCGGCGTATCCGCAAAAGCCAGCAGCTGGCCTTTACCAAGCGCAGCGCCCTGGCCGTCTGTACCGCCCAGCGCTTCGCGCACCACGGTGGCACAGCTGCCCAGCACCGCCTCGCCGCGAAACCCGCCAGGCGCCGCCAGGTACGCCCGAACGCCCTGCTTGGGCTGCTTCAGGGCCAAGCGCTGCCCTTTGCCCAAAGCAAAGCTGCGCCAGGGCGCTACCGGCTGATCATCAACTCGCGCATCCAGGTCGGCACCGGCCAGCGCCAGCACACAATCCTGCTGCGCCACCACACAGAAGCCACCCAGCGCGACCTCCACCACAGGTGCGGCCAGCGAATTGCCCAACAGCCAGTTGGCCCAGTACATCGCCACCCAGTCCAGCGCCCCGCCCTGGGTCACGCCCAGGTGCCGTACGCCGAAGCGCCCGGCGTCCTGCAACTGGCACAAGGCGTTGCTGGCCTCGATCGTCAACTGCTTCATCCTTGCGCCTCCACATCGCCGCCCAGGGCCAGAAACTCATCACGCGTAACCGCCACGAAGCGCACCCGGTCACCGGGTTGCAACAGGCTATAGCCTTCACGTTCACGGTCGAACAGGCGCACCGGGGTACGCCCGATCAGGTTCCAGCCCCCCGGCGACACCGCCGGGTACGCTGCCGTCTGGCGCTCGGCAATACCCACGCTGCCCGCCGCCACGCGCTTGCGCGGGGTGCTCAGGCGGGGGCTGGCCAGGCGTTCATCGACCAGGCCCATGAAGCCGAACCCGGGGGCGAAGCCCAAGGCAAAAACCGGGTACTCGCGCTCGCTGTGCAAGCGGGCCACTTCACCCTCGGTCAAGCCGCTGCGGGCAGCCAGTACAGGCAGCTCCGGGCCGACGCTTGCGTGGTACCACACCGGGATCTCGTGGCGCCGGCCACCACTGCCGGCGTCAGGCTGCAAACCGTCCAGTGCCTGGGCGATCAGCGCCCTCGCCTCGGCCGGCGGCAGGTCGAAGTGCACCATCAGCGTGGTGTACGACGGCACCAAGTCCAGCAGGTGCTGGCCGAACGCTGCGCGCAAGCACTGGCTGGCAGCAAGCATCCACGGCATGTTGGCCTCGTCGATACGCTCGAACAGGCGCACCATCAGGCTGTCGACCGCGACCACTTCGATACGCAGCTTCATCATCGCTCCATGGCATCGAGGGCTTGGCGAATCTGCCGCACCGCTGCTACCGAACTGTCGTTGTCGCCATGCACACACAGTGTGGTGGCCGCCAGCTTCAAGGCACTGCCATCGTTCGCCACCAGCGTATCGCCACGGGCCAGGCGCTCGGCCTGCTCCACCACACGCGCCGGGTCGTGATGCACGGCGCCGGGCAGGCGCCGCGAGACCAGGTGGCCGCTGGCGGTATAGGCCCGGTCGGCGAATGCCTCGAACCACAGCGGCACGCCGATTTCATCGCCCAGCGCCTGGGCCGTACGGTTGTCGGCGGTGGCCATCAGCATCAGCGGCAGGTCGCTGCCGTAAGCCGCCACAGCTTCCAGCACGGTGCGCAGCTTGAGCGGGTCGGCCATCATGTCGTTGTACAGCGCGCCATGCGGCTTGATATAGGCCACACGGCCGCCGAGCACCTTGCAGATGCCGTCCAGTGCGCCGATCTGGTAGTGCAGCAAATCGCGAATTTCCTCGGGGCTGCAGGCCATGGACCGGCGCCCGAAGCCGACCAGGTCCGGGTAGGCCGGGTGGGCACCGATCGCCACCCCGTGCTCCAGTGCCAGGGCCACGGTGCGGCGCATGATGCCAGGGTCACCGGCATGGTAACCGCAGGCGATGTTGGCGCAGTCGATGTAGGGCATGACCTCGGCATCCAGGCCCATGCGCCAGCTGCCAAAACTTTCACCCATGTCGCAATTGAGTAGCAGGCGTTCCACCACGCGGCCTCCGTTGTTGTCGTGCATGTGCCTACCTTACCGCGCTTGCAACTGTTTGCCGCGTGTTTCCGGCAGGCTCAGCGCTGCAACGATCACCACGCCATAGGACACGGCAGAAAACACACCGATACCCAGGCCCAGCGGCACCTGCTGGCCGAGCAAGCCAATCAGCAACGGGAACAGCGCCGCAACGACTTTGCCGATGTTGTAGCAGAAGCCCTGCCCCGAACCGCGGATACGTGTTGGGAACAGCTCTGTCAGGAACGCGCCCATGCCGCTGAAGATCCCCGAGGCGAAGAAGCCCAGCGGGAAGCCCAGCCACAGCATCACGCCATCGCTGACGGGCATCTGCGTGTACAGCAGCACGATGACGAACGAGCCCACGGCGAACAGGATGAAGTTCTTCTTACGCCCCAGCAGGTCGGACAGGTACGCACTGACGACGTAGCCCACATACGAACCAACGATCACCATCGCCAGATAGCCACCGGTTCCCAGCACGCTCAGGCCGCGTTCATTCTTGAGGAAGGTCGGCAACCAGGACGTGATGGCGTAGTAACCGCCCAGCGCGCCTGTGGTCAACAACGAGGCGCGCACGGTGGTCCAGAGCATGCCTGGGGCGAAAATCTCGTAGAAGTGCGACGGTGCCTCGGCCGCTGGCGTCGCCTTGGCCTGGCGGTAGACCTCCGGGTCCTTGACCAGGCGGCGCACGAAGATCACGAAGATGGCCGGCACCAGGCCCAACAGGAACAGTGCCCGCCAGGCCTGCTCAGGCGGCAGCCAGGAGAACAGCAGTGCATAGAGGATGGCGGTGAGGCCCCAGCCAATGGCCCACCCGGACTGCACCATGCCGACCGCCTTGCCACGGTCTTGGGCGCGGATCACTTCGCCGATCAGCACTGCGCCGGCGGTCCACTCGCCGCCGAAGCCGAAGCCCATCAAGGTTCGGGCGATCAGCAACTGCTGGTAGTTCTGGGCGAACCCGCAGAGAAAAGTGAAAAACGCAAACCACAGTACCGTCAGTTGCAGGGTACGTACGCGGCCGATGCGGTCGGAGAGGATGCCGGCTATCCAGCCGCCCACCGCCGAGGCGATCAGCGTGCTGGTGTGGATCAGCCCGGCTTCGGTGGTGGTGATCCCCCACAGCATGATCAGCGTGGGGATGACGAAGCTGAGCATCTGGGTGTCCATGCCATCCAGGCCGTAGCCAATCTTGCAGCTCCAGAAGGTGCGCCGTTGCTGTGAGTCGATGTCGCGGTACCAGGCGAACGGCCCGGACGAAGGGGAAGAACTGACCTGCTGCTGCACGCCGGTGGGGTTCATGCTTGCCTCGGCTTGTTGGTATTGTTGTATGGGCGACCTGTACTGTCGCGGCCTGGGCCAATGTTCGGAGCCCGCGCGCGCTGCGTCCAACGAGAAAAACCGCCGGTCTGGAACAAGAAAAACTGATCATGAACCTTCGCTTTCTCGAAACCTTTGTCTGGGTCGCCCGCCTCAAGAGCTTCCGCCTGACCGCAGACAAGCTGTTCACCACCCAGGCCTCGGTCTCCAGCCGTATTGCCGCGCTGGAGGCCGACCTGGGCGTGAAGCTG
>NZ_BCBD01000174.1:0-11399 GCF_001320345.1 Pseudomonas sp. NBRC 111127
GCGTAACAGGGGATCGATCAAGAGGATGCTGGAAATATCCACCAAAAGCTATCTGCATACAGGGGAAATTGCTAGGTATGCAGATAAAGTGACCGGTGTTGCGAGTGCGGCGAACTTGATAAAAAAAGGGACTTATCTTGGCACGGCATTGGAAGTGGCTTCTACAGGCCTCGCCATCCACAAGGCTTGCACTTTAGGTCGAGAGGAAGATTGCAGAAAAGCCAGATATATCGAGACCAGCGCCTTGGCCGGTAGGATTTCTGGTAGCGCCGGTGGTGGGGTAGTGGGAGGTGCGCTGCTAAGCTCTTTGTGTGTAGCGATTGGAATTCCTTCGGCGGGATTTGGAGGGATCACATGCGTCGTTATTGGTGCGGCGGTGGGAGGTAAATATGGAGGGGACTACGGTGGAGAGTGGGCTGGCGGTTTGGGGGAGTTAATTTATGAGAGAGTGCGAGAATGAGTGCCGAAGCTTTGACGATAATCGCGTCTATCCTGCTCGCTTGTATGGCAATCAGCGTGTGTGTGATGGTTTACTTAGCTTGTCGATCTATAGAGGCTATCGAAAAAGCTTTAGCGAAATGCAAGTATATTCAGAGTAACAGGGAAAACTTTTCAGCGGCTGGTCTTGTTGGGAAATTAATGCGTACTTGCCTGGCGGCAAATATGCTGATGATTCCAGGGTTGTTTGTTCGAAAAGGTGTGGCAGATGTTTCAGATCTCGAGAATTTTCCGAGGCCTATTAAAAGAGTTTTGTTGCCGTCTTGGATGGGGCTTGTAGTGTCGACGACCTTGTTCTTTGCTTTCAACTGGCTGGTGGGAGTTTTAAAGTGAACTTATGATGGAGTCTCAAGTACTCAGGCTTGTGCCCAGGCCACATGGCAGCCTGGGCAAGCTTTCAAGCCTTGTTCAGATACATCCGCGTAGTCAGCAAATACACCGGCAACCCCGACACCACAATCAGCAATGCCGCATAAGGCGCCGCCGCCGCGAACTCGACGTTTGCCGTATGCGCCCACACCTCGGTCGCTAGGGTGGTCATGCCGGTCGGGCTGAGCAGCAGCGTTGCCGTAAGCTCTTTCATGGCATCCAGGAACACCAGGGCAAACGCTGCCGCCATGGCCGGGAAGATAATCGGCAAGGTCACCCGGCAGAACGCGGCAAAACTGCTCGCACCCAGCGTGCGGGCGGCTTCTTCCAGCGTTGGCGAGGCCTTGTTCAGCGCGGTGCGCACCGGCGATTGCGCCAACGGCAGGAACAGCAGTGCATAGGCCAGCAGCAACAGTGCCGTGGTCTGGTACAGCGCCGGCACATAGTGCAAGGCGAAGAACACCAGGGTCAGGGCGATCACCAGGCCGGGCAGGGCGTGCAGCAGGTACGGCAGGCGCTCGGCCCAGATCGCCAGGCGGCCTTTGTAGCGCACCACCAGGAAGCTGATCGGCAGCGCCAACAGCACGCAGAAGCCGGCACCGCCAAGTGACACCGACAGTGAGGTGAACAGCGCCTTGGAAATGGCCGCCACCGGGAATGCCGCTGACGAACCTACGCTAAGCCAGTAGCCGAGCATCGCCAGGGGAATGCCGCTGCCCAGCACTGCCAGGCCCAGGCAGAACAGCTGCGCCGGCACCGCCCAACCACGCAGCCGCACCGGTTGTGCACGGCGTGCCACGCCCTGGCCGATGCGTACATGGCGGGCCTTGCCGCGCACGCGCAGCTCCAGCCACAGCATCACCAGGCACATCGCCAACAGGACGGCAGACAACATGGCCGCGTTGGCGTTGCTGAACTCCAGTTCGAACTGCTGGTAAATCGCCGTGGTGAAGGTTTGCAGGCCGAGAATCGACAGCGCACCGAACTCCACCAGCATGTGCAGGGCAATCAGCAGGGCACCGCCAAGCATCGATGGCCACAGCAGGGGCAGGGTCACCTTGGTGAATACGCCCCAGCGGCTACAACCCAGGGTGCGCGCCGACTCCTCCAGGGAGGTGTCGAGATTGCGCAGGGTCGCGGCCACCGGCAGGAACACCAGCGGGTACTTGGACAGGGCCATGACCATGATCGCCCCGCCCAACCCTTCGAAGTCCGAGCTCAGCGATACCCAGGTGAAGCTGCTGACGAACGACGGTACGGCAAACGGCAGGCACAGCACCACCCCCCACAGCCGGCGACCGGCCAGGTTGCTGCGCTCCAGCAGCCAGGCCAGCGCCAGGCCGACCACCATGCAGGTCAGCGTTACACCGACCATCAGCAGCAGGGTATTGCGCATCAGCCCCCAGACAAAGGGCCGCCACAGCAGGTACAGGGCTTCGTGCCAGCCGGCTTCCCAGGCTTTGATCGCCACATAAGCCAGGGGCAGCAAGCTCATCGCCACCAGGAACAGCACAGGCAGCACGACCCAGATCGAAGGGCGCTTGCGGCGCGGTACGAAGCGTACCGGCAGCGGGGTGGACAGGGCGGCGGTCATCAGAGCAGGCCGACCTCGCGTTCCAGCTCGATGGCTTCTTCGGCATTACCCAGGTCAGCTGGCGAAATCTTCGGCGGGCGCAGTTCATCGAACGGTTTCAGGCCGCGGTCCGAAACCATGCCTTTGTGCAATGGGTACTCCGCGGTGGTCTGGGTGATCACGCGCTGGCCTTCTTCGCTGGCCATCCAGTTGAGCAGGGCCTGGGCCTCTTTCGGGTGCTTGCTGGCCTTCACGGCCGCGGCGCCCGAGATGGTCACCAGATTGCCGGCGTCGCCGTCGGCCAGGTAGTACAGTTTCGAATCGAGCTTGCCGCGCTCACGCTCCAGGGCGTACCAGTAATAATTGTTCACCAGTACGGCAGCCACTTCGCCTTTTTCCACGGCCTTCAGCGCGACCATGTTGTTGGTGTAGGTCTTGCCGAAGGCCTTCAGGCCGGTCAGCCATTCTTCGGTGGCTTCACGCCCGTGCATCTTCAGGATGGCAACGGCCTGCTCCTGGAACGCACCGCTGGTCGGTACATAGCCTACGCGCCCTTCCCAGTCAGGGTTGGCGAAGTCCATGACGGTGGTCGGCAGGTCTTTCTCGTCGATCTTCTTCGGGTTGTAGACCACCACGCGGGTGCGCGCGGTAACGCCCATCCAGGTGCCGTTGGCAGCCACATATTCCTTGGGCAGCATGTTCAGCGTGGCGTCGTCGATCTTCGCCAGCAGGCCCAGCTCGCCCAGGTTGTTCAGCGGTGGCGATTCTTCGGTGTAGATGATGTCGGCCGGCGAGCGATCGCCTTCCTCGATGATCTGGCTGGCCAGCTGGTTGCTGCTGCCTTTGCGGATATTGATGTGGATGCCGGTCTTGGCCTCGTAGGCCTTGGCGATGGCTTCGCCGATTTCCTTGTGCTGACCGTTGTACATGGTCAGGGTGACCGGTGCGTCAGCCATGGCGGCCGGAGCGCCGATGACCAGGCTCAGCACGGCGGCGGCCAAGGTACGCATCAGCGGTTGCGGGCGGATCGTCATGCGGGTACTTCCTCGCTTACGGCAACATATTTGGAAACAATGGTAAACGAAATCGTTTCTCATGTGGCCGGGTGACGATAAATTCATCGTCAGACCATGGTGCAAGGGGTGGGGGAGGGTACAAAAACCGCAGGCAAGAAAAAACCCACTAGCAAGCTAGTGGGTTTTTGTATGGTGCCCAGGAGAAGACTCGAACTTCCACGACCGTTAAGTCACTGATACCTGAAACCAGCGCGTCTACCAATTCCGCCACCTGGGCAAAGCTTTACATCAGCTGTAGAAGGCGACTATCGTTCGCTTTCACACAGTAGTAACAGATCCTTGGTCATCTGTTACTTGAAATACTTGGTGCCCAGGAGAAGACTCGAACTTCCACGACCTTGCGGTCACTGATACCTGAAACCAGCGCGTCTACCAATTCCGCCACCTGGGCACACATTCGAGATTATTTGGTGCTTTACAGCGCCGCTAATCTCTATTACAACTTCGGGCTAATCCGTCGTTGTGGTGCGCACTATACGGGCGGCTTGGGGGGCTGTAAACCCCCTTGGCAAAAAAAAATTCAAAAATTTCAACTTGTTGATTCCACTGGCCTATTCCTGCTGTTTACGCACTGCAGCGGGGGCTGTCCAAGGCCGACATTTCCGGTTTCAATACGCCTATGCCAGAATTCCTATCTATATACCCCAAGGTGAACCCCTTCTGATGGCCGATTGGCAATCCCTCGATCCCGAGGCCGCTCGCGAAGCGGAAAAATACGATAACCCCATTCCCAGCCGTGAGCTGATCCTGCAACGCCTTGCCGACCGTGGCGAGCCCGCCGCACGCGAGGAGCTGGCGAAAGAATTTGGTCTGTATGAAGAAGACCAGATCGAAGCCTTGCGCCGCCGTCTGCGTGCCATGGAGCGCGATGGCCAGCTTATCTATACCCGGCGCGGCACTTATGCCCCGGTAGACAAGCTGGACCTGATCTGCGGCCGCGTCTCTGGCCACCGCGACGGCTTCGGTTTCCTTATTCCAGATGACGGCAGCGAAGACCTGTTCCTCAGCCCGTCGCAGATGCGCCTGGTGTTCGACGGTGACCGCGGCCTGGCGCGCGTGTCCGGCGTGGACCGCCGCGGCCGTCGCGAAGGCGTGCTGGTCGAGGTCATCTCCCGCGCCCACGAAAGCGTGGTCGGCCGCTACTTCGAAGAAGGCGGCATCGGCTACGTGACTCCCGACAACCCCAAGATCCAGCAAGAAGTGCTGGTGACTGCGGGGCGCAACGGTGGTGCCAAGATCGGCCAGTTCGTCGAGATCAAGATCACCCATTGGCCAACCCCGCGCTTCCAGCCGCAAGGCGACGTGGTGGAGGTCATTGGCAACTACATGGCCCCCGGCATGGAAATCGACGTTGCCCTGCGCAGCTACGATATCCCCCATGTGTGGCCCAAGGACGTGATCAAGGAAGCGCGCAAGTTCCGCTCTGAAGTCGAAGACAAGGACAAAGAGAAGCGCATCGACCTGCGTCACCTGCCGTTCGTCACCATCGACGGTGAAGACGCCCGCGACTTCGACGACGCCGTGTATTGCGAGCCGCTGGGCAAGCTGCGCCTGTTCTCCGGTGGCTGGCGCCTGTATGTGGCCATTGCCGACGTGTCCAGCTATGTACGCCTGGGTTCGGCCCTGGACGTCGAAGCGCAGCAGCGCGGCAACTCGGTGTACTTCCCCGAGCGCGTGGTGCCGATGCTCCCCGAGGAGCTGTCCAACGGCCTGTGCTCGCTGAACCCGCACGTCGATCGCCTGGCCATGGTCTGCGAAATGACCATGAACAAGGCCGGCCAGATGGTCGACTATCAGTTCTACGAAGGCGTTATCCACTCCCACGCCCGGCTGACCTACAACAAGGTCAGCAGCATGCTCGAGCACTCGCGCACCCGTGAAGGCAAGGCGCTGCGCGAAGAGTACAAGGCGGTCGTGCCAGACCTGAAGAACCTGTACAACCTGTACAAGGTGCTGGTGGAGGCGCGTCACACCCGTGGCGCCATCGACTTCGAGACCCAGGAAACCCGCATCATCTTCGGTGACGAGCGCAAGATCGCGGAAATCCGCCCGACCGTGCGCAACGATGCCCACAAGCTGATCGAAGAGTGCATGCTGGCTGCCAACGTGGCCACTGCCGAGTTCCTGCAGAAGCACGGCGTGCCAGCCCTGTACCGTGTGCACGACGGCCCGCCGCCGGAGCGCCTGGAAAAACTGCGCGCCTTCCTTGGCGAGCTGGGCCTCAGCCTGCACAAAGGCAAGGACCCGTCGCCGAAGGATTACCAGGCCCTGCTGGCGAGCATCGCCGGGCGCCCGGACTTCCACCTGATCCAGACGGTGATGCTGCGCTCGCTGAGCCAGGCCGTGTACAGCACCGAGAACAATGGCCACTTCGGCCTCAACTACGAGGCTTACACCCACTTCACCTCGCCGATCCGCCGTTACCCGGACCTGCTGGTGCACCGCGCCATTCGCAGCATCATCCGCTCCAAGGTCGACACCCCGCACGTCAAGCGGGCTGGTGCCATGAGCATTCCCAAGGCGCGCATCTACCCGTACGACGAGAACACCCTCGAGCAACTGGGTGAGCAGTGCTCGATGACCGAGCGCCGGGCCGACGAAGCCACCCGCGACGTGGTCAACTGGCTCAAGTGCGAGTTCATGAAAGACCGCGTGGGCGAGACCTTCCCGGGTGTGATCACCGCCGTGACCGGCTTCGGCCTGTTCGTCGAGTTGACCGACATCTACGTGGAAGGCCTGGTGCACGTCAGTGCGCTGCCGGGCGACTACTACCACTTCGACCCGGTGCACCACCGCCTGTCCGGCGAGCGCACCGGGCGCAGTTTCCGCCTGGGCGACACCATCGAAGTGAAGGTCATGCGGGTAGACCTGGACGAGCGCAAGATCGACTTCGAAGTGGCCCAGTCGACCCTGGCGGCACCTATCGGTCGCAAGCAGCGCGGCGCCGCGCCAGCAGCTGACCAGGCCGAGCAGCCGCCGCTGAGCGAGGCGAAGGCCACGCCAAAGCCGCGCAGCCGCAAAAGCGAGGCTGCCGAAGCCTACTTCCCGAAAGACGCCGTGCAGCGTAACGCCGAAGTGCGCAAGAGCCGCGAGATGAAAAAGGCGCTGATGAGCGAGGCGCGCACGGGCGGCCACGCCAGCAGCAAGTCGGACAAAGGTGGCAAGGCCACCGGCAAACCGACCAAGCACCGTAAAGGCCCACCGAAGTCCGGTGCGCCACGCAAGAGCAAGAGCAAGTCATGAGTCAGCTGGAAAAGATCTACGGCGTGCACGCCGTGCAGGCATTGCTGCAGCACCATCCGAAGCGGGTCAAGCAGATCTGGCTGTCGGAAGGGCGCAGCGAGCCACGCCTGCAGGCGCTGTTGGCACTGGCCGCGGAAAACCGCGTGGCGGTTGGCCAGGCCGAGCGCCGCGAAATGGATGCCTGGGTCGAGGGGGTGCACCAGGGCGTTGTCGCCGAGGTCAGCCCTAGCCAGGTGTGGGGCGAACTGATGCTCGAAGAGTTGCTCGAGCGCACGGAAACCCCGCCGCTGATCCTGGTGCTGGACGGTGTGACCGACCCGCACAACCTTGGCGCCTGCCTGCGTACTGCCGATGCGGCCGGCGCCACGGCAGTGATCGTGCCCAAGGACAAGTCGGCTACCCTGACCCCGGTGGTGCGCAAGGTGGCCTGCGGCGCTGCCGAGGTCATTCCGCTGGTGGCTGTCACCAACCTGGCGCGTACGCTGGAGAAATTGCAGCAACGTGGCCTGTGGGTGGTCGGCACCGCGGGTGAGGCCGAGCAGGAGATCTACCAGCAAGACCTGACCGGGCCGCTGGTGATGATCATGGGCGCTGAAGGCAAGGGCATGCGCCGCCTCACCCGTGAACATTGCGACTTCCTGGTGAAGTTGCCGATGAGCGGCAGCGTCAGCAGCCTTAACGTGTCGGTCGCCACGGGCGTTTGCCTGTTTGAGGCCGTGCGTCAGCGCCAGGCCAAGCGCTGATCTTAAGCCTGTAACGGCCCCTTCGCGGGCATGCCCGCTCCCACAGGTTCGCTGCTGCCTCTGGCAACGCAGCTTTCCTGTGGGGGCGGGCGTGCCCGCGAAGTGGGCTTGACGCCATGTGAATATGTTTCAGGCTGTTCAAATATTCGCCAATTGCCTTGCTTGTGCGCAACGCCTTCTCTACAATTGCGCCCCTTGCCGAGCTGGCAGGCGCTCATGTGCCTCCCCTCCGTGCAAGACATACAGTGTCATTCACTCCTTGTCTGACCAGATTCACTGGCAGACTACTAACCCGTAAGGAGCATTCATGCGTCATTACGAAATCATCTTCCTGGTTCACCCGGACCAGAGCGAACAAGTCGGCGGCATGGTTGAGCGTTACACCAAGCTGATCGAAGAAGATGGTGGCAAAATCCACCGCCTGGAAGACTGGGGCCGTCGTCAACTGGCCTACGCAATCAACAATGTTCACAAGGCTCACTACGTGATGCTGAACGTTGAGTGCACCGGCAAGGCCCTGGCCGAGCTGGAAGACAACTTCCGCTACAACGATGCCGTGATCCGTAACCTGGTCATCCGTCGTGACGAAGCCGTTACCGGCCAGTCCGAGATGCTGAAGGCTGAAGAGAACCGCAGCGAGCGCCGTGAGCGTCGCGAGCGTCCTGAGCATGCTGACTCCGCCGAAGGCGACGACAGCAATGACAGCGACTCCAGCGATAACGCTGACGAGTAATCCACGGACCTTTAGAGGAGCCTATTAAATGGCACGTTTCTTCCGTCGTCGTAAATTCTGCCGCTTCACTGCTGAAGACGTGAAAGAGATCGACTTCAAAGATCTCAACACCCTGAAAGCTTACGTATCCGAAACCGGCAAGATCGTTCCAAGCCGTATCACCGGTACCAAAGCTCGTTATCAGCGTCAGCTGGCTACCGCTATCAAGCGCGCCCGCTTCCTGGCCCTGCTGCCCTACACCGACAGCCACGGCCGCTGAGACCGGGTCGTCGACAAGCAGTAAGGGATTAGCATGCGAGCGTTAGCAAGTTTCATCATGCGCGGTCGTATGCAGGCCACCCTGGTGGTGGTCATCAGCGCGGTACTGCCGCTGCTGTTCTGGTTGAGTGCCGCTGCCGGCAGCCTTGTGCTGCTGCGGCGTGGGTTCAGGGATGCTACATCGGTCATCGTCGGCGGCTTGCTTGCCGGGCTGGCTGTGTGGGTCATGGGCGATCCCATCACCTTTCTGGTGATTGCGGGTGCCCTGGCCTTGGCCGCCATGTTGCGTGCCGAGCATCCCTGGAGCCGGGTGTTGCTGGCCAGTGCCGTGTTCGCCGTGGCTTTCAGCCTCGTGCTTGATCTGGCGCTGGCGCAGACCTTCGATATGCTGGCCAAGGCGTTTGCCGAAGCCATGCCGAAAATCGAAGGGGAGCCCGTGCTCTCCGGTGAGCTGATCCGCCCTGTGCTGGTCGCCTCCACAGCAGTGACGGTGCAATTGTTCAGTGTGCTGGCGTTGATGCTGGCGCGCTATTGGCAAGCAGCGTTGTACAACCCTGGAGGCTTCGGTCGCGAGTTTCGCGAGCTGAAGTTGCCGAAACAGACCATGGCGGTCTTGGTGGCAGTGATGGTGGTGGCGCCGTTTATCGGTCCGCAGTTCATCATTCTGGCATCGGCTTCCAGCCTGGTACTGGTGCTGGCCGGCATCGCGTTGATGCACGGGCTGGTGGCACAGGGGCGACTGGCCGGTTTCTGGCTGGTGGGCATGTACGTGACGTTGCCGCTGATCATGCAGCTGATTTATCCGTTGCTGGTGGTCTTGGCCATTGTCGACAGCCTGATTGATTTTCGCGGTCGCAAGTCCCCCAAGGGGAATGACTCCGCGAACGGTGAAGGTTAAAAGTTAAGAGGTTTTACCAAATGGAACTGATCCTGCTGGAAAAAGTCGCTAACCTGGGCAACCTGGGCGACAAAGTAAAAGTTAAGGCTGGTTACGGCCGTAACTTCCTGCTGCCATTCGGCAAGGCCACCGTTGCCAACGCCGCCAACCTGGCTGCGTTCGAAGAGCGTCGTGCCGAGCTGGAAAAAGCAGCCGCTGACAAGAAAGCTTCGGCTGAAAGCCGCGCTGCCCAACTGGCCGAGCTGGAAGTGACCATCACTGCCACCGCTGGCGACGAAGGCAAGCTGTTCGGTTCGATCGGCACCCACGACATCGCTGACGCCCTGACCGCCTCTGGCGTTGAAGTGGCCAAAGCTGAAGTTCGTCTGCCGAACGGCACTATCCGTCAGGTTGGCGAATACGACGTAGCCGTGCACCTGCACAGCGACGTTGAAGCCACTGTACGTGTGGTTGTCGTAGCTGCCTAAGCTGCGCTGACTGGCTGGCTCCCTGCGAGCCAGGCAGTTAACATCGGGCACGGTCCTGTTTCCTACAGGCCGTGCCCTTTGTCTTTTTCGTCCTCCAGAATTCTTTCGTGGCCATGAACGAGATCACCACTTCCGAACAGCTAGACCTGCAAACCGCAGCCCTCAAGGTGCCGCCGCATTCCATCGAGGCCGAACAGGCCGTGCTCGGTGGCCTGATGCTGGACAACAACGCCTGGGAGCGGGTGCTGGATCAGGTATCGGACGGCGATTTCTATCGGCATGACCACCGCCTGATCTTCCGTGCCGTGCACAAGTTGGCCGACGCCAACCAGCCATTCGACGTGGTTACCCTGCACGAGCAACTGGACAAGGAAGGCCTGTCTTCGCAAGTCGGCGGCCTGGCGTACCTGGCCGAACTGGCCAAGAACACGCCGTCGGTGGCGAACATCAAGGCCTATGCCGCGATCATTCGCGAGCGCGCCACGTTGCGCCAGCTGATCAGCATCAGTACCGACATCGCCGACAACGCCTTCAACCCGCAAGGGCGCAACGCCGAAGAAATCCTCGACGATGCCGAGCGGCAGATTTTCCAGATTGCCGAGGCCCGGCCGAAAACCGGTGGCCCGGTGGGGGTCAACGAGCTGTTGACCATGGCCATCGACCGTATCGACACCTTGTTCAACTCCGACAGCGACATTACCGGTGTATCCACCGGCTTTACCGACCTGGACGAGAAGACCAGCGGCCTGCAGGCGGCCGACTTGATCATCGTTGCTGGCCGCCCGTCGATGGGCAAGACCACCTTTGCCATGAACCTGGTGGAAAACGCCGTACTGCGTACCGACAAGGCCGTGCTGGTGTTCTCGCTGGAAATGCCAGGTGAGTCGCTGATCATGCGTATGCTGTCGTCGCTGGGCCGCATCGACCAGACCAAGGTCCGTTCCGGCCAGCTGGACGACGATGACTGGCCGCGGTTGACTTCGGCGGTGAACCTGCTCAACGACCGCAAGTTGTTCATCGACGACACCGCGGGCATCAGCCCCTCGGAAATGCGCGCGCGCACCCGCCGCCTGGCCCGTGAACACGGCGAAATCGCCATGATCATGGTCGATTACCTGCAGCTGATGCAGATTCCGGGTTCGGCCGGTGATAACCGCACCAACGAAATTTCCGAGATTTCCCGCTCGCTCAAAGCCTTGGCAAAGGAGTTCAACTGCCCGGTCATCGCCCTGTCGCAGCTGAACCGCTCGCTGGAACAACGCCCGAACAAGCGCCCGGTGAACTCCGACTTGCGTGAGTCCGGTGCAATCGAGCAGGACGCCGACGTGATCATGTTCGTGTACCGCGACGAGGTGTACCACCCCGAGACCGAGCACAAGGGCGTGGCGGAAATCATCATCGGTAAACAGCGTAACGGCCCGATCGGCTTTGTCCGTTTGGCGTTCATCGGCAAGTACACCCGCTTCGAAAACCTGGCGCCGGGCATGTACAACTTCGATGATGATGAGTAACTCACTGTAGGAGCGGCCTTGCGTCGCGAT
>NZ_BCBD01000175.1:0-11368 GCF_001320345.1 Pseudomonas sp. NBRC 111127
GCTGGAGATCCTCAGCAAGGCCGAACAGAGCGCCGAAAACCTGTTTGCCGCCTTCCCGAACGATATTTCCACGCCGGAAATCAATATTGATGTGACCGACGAGGGTAAATTCAGCATCATTGATGCACTGCAACGCGACGCCGACTGGGGCGAAGCCAACCTGACCACCATCGACGGTGTGCGGGTCGACTATGCCCATGGCTGGGGCCTGGTTCGCGCCTCCAACACCACACCGGTGCTGGTACTGCGCTTCGAGGCCGACAGTGACGCCGAATTGCAACGTATCAAGGATGTTTTCCGTACCCAGTTGCTGCGGGTTGATCCTGAGCTGCAACTGCCGTTCTGACCGATTATCTGTTCCTCACAGGAGCCCTGCATGACCCTCGATCGCGATGCCGCTTCCCATGTAGCCGAGGTTTTGTCCGAAGCGCTGCCCTATATCCGCCGCTTTGTCGGCAAGACCCTGGTGATCAAGTACGGCGGCAACGCGATGGAGAGCGAGGAGCTCAAGACCGGCTTCGCCCGTGACATCGTGCTGATGAAGGCGGTGGGCATCAACCCGGTGGTCGTCCACGGGGGTGGCCCGCAAATCGGCGACCTGCTCAAGCGCCTGTCGATCGAAAGCCACTTCATCGACGGCATGCGTGTGACCGATTCGGCGACCATGGACGTGGTGGAAATGGTGCTGGGCGGCCAGGTCAACAAGGACATCGTCAACCTGATCAACCGCCATGGCGGCAGCGCCATCGGCCTGACCGGCAAGGACGCGGAGCTGATCCGCGCGCGCAAGCTGACCGTCAGCCGCCAGACCCCCGAGATGACCACCCCGGAAATCATCGACATCGGTCACGTGGGCGAAGTGGTGAGCGTGAACACCGACCTGTTGAACATGCTGGTCAAGGGCGACTTCATCCCGGTCATCGCGCCAATCGGCGTGGGTGTCAACGGTGAGTCCTACAACATCAACGCCGACCTCGTGGCCGGCAAGGTGGCCGAAGCGCTGAAGGCCGAGAAGCTGATGCTGCTGACCAACATTGCGGGCCTGATGGACAAACAGGGCCAGGTCCTGACCGGCCTGACCACGGAGCAAGTCAACGAGCTGATCGCCGATGGCACCATCTACGGCGGCATGCTGCCGAAGATCAAGTGTGCGCTGGATGCAGTGCAGGGCGGCGTTAACAGCTCGCACATCATCGACGGCCGCGTGCCGAATGCGGTGCTGCTGGAGATCTTCACCGACAGCGGCGTGGGCACCCTGATCACCAACCGCAAGCCGCGCTGAGTGATCGGTTAGCCTGTACCGGCCCCTTCGCGGGCACGCCCGCTCCCACAGGGATAGCGCCTTGTGGGAGCGTGCCCGCGAATAGGCCGAAACAGGCGGCACAAAAAAAGGCGACCTTCACAAGAAGGTCGCCTTTTTCATTTCCGGGCCAGGATCAGATCCCGTACTGCGCCCGGTAAGCTTCGACAGCCGGCAGGTGCTGCTTGAGCTGTGGGTCGTCAGCCAGGAACTCCAGCACCTGGGTCAGCGAAACGATGCTGACCACTGGAATGCCGAAGTCACGCTCCACTTCCTGGATAGCCGATAGCTCGCCATTGCCACGTTCTTCGCGGTTCAGCGCGATCAGCACGCCGGCGGCCTTGGCCTGCTGGGCGTTGATGATCTGCATGACCTCACGGATGGCAGTGCCGGCGGTGATCACATCGTCGATGATCAGCACATCACCGGCCAGCGGTGCGCCAACCAGGCTGCCGCCTTCGCCGTGGTCTTTGGCTTCCTTGCGGTTGAAGCACCATGGCACATCGCGCTGGTGCTGGTCAGCCAGCGCCACGGCAGTGGTCGCCGCCAGCGGAATGCCTTTGTACGCAGGGCCGAACAGCACATCGAACGGGATCTTGCTGTCGACGATGGCGGCGGCATAGCAGCGGCCCAGTTCAGCCAGGGCGGAACCGGTGTTGAACAGGCCGGCATTGAAGAAATACGGGCTGGTACGCCCCGATTTCAGGGTGAACTCACCGAAACGCAGTACCCCGCGATCGATGGCAAAACGGATAAAGTCGCGCTGATACGGCTGCATGAATAGTCCCGGACACCACGGATTTAGCTAAATGGGTTGAGCTCGGGTATCATACACGCACGAGATTTATGGGGCCATTTATGCGGATCATCAGTGTGAACGTTAATGGCATTCAGGCTGCGGCCGAGCGTGGTTTGCTCAGCTGGCTTCAAGCCCAGAATGCCGACGTCATCTGCCTTCAGGATACCCGCGCCTCGGCCTTTGAACTCGATGACCCAGCTTTCCAGCTCGATGGCTATTTCCTTTATGCCTGCGACGCGGAGGTGCCAGCCCAAGGTGGTGTGGCCCTTTATTCGCGCATGCAGCCCAAGGCAGTCATCACCGGCCTGGGCTTCGAGACAGCCGACCGCTACGGGCGTTACCTGCAAGCAGATTTCGACAAAGTCAGTATTGCCAGCCTGCTACTGCCTTCGGGCATGAACGGCGACGAAGACTTGAACCAGAAATTCAAGTTGATGGACGACTTCGCCAAGTACCTGGACAAGCAGCGCCGCAAGCGCCGCGAGTACATCTATTGCGGCTCGTTCTACGTGGCGCAGCAGAAGCTCGACATCAAGAACTGGCGCGACAGCCAGCAGTCGCCTGGCTTCCTGGCGCCGGAGCGTGCGTGGATGGATGCGATCACGGGCGAGATGGGTTACGTCGACGCCCTGCGCGAAGTCAGCCGTGAAGGCGACCAGTACAGCTGGTGGCCGGACAACGAGCAGGCCGAGATGCTCAACCTGGGCTACCGGTTCGACTACCAGATCCTCACCCCGGGCCTGCGCCGCTTCGTGCGCAACGCCCGCCTGCCGCGCCAGCCGCGCTTCTCGCAGCATGCGCCGCTGATTGTCGACTATGACTGGACGCTGACTATCTGAAGGCCATTGGGGCTGCTTTGCAGCCCCGTTCGCGGGCACGCCCGCTCCCACAGGTACGGCGCTACCAGTGAAAGCGCCGCGATCCCTGTGGGAGCGGGCGTGCCCGCGAACGGGGCCACAGAAAATCTTTGTGATCGGCCGCCAGATCAGCGGGCCCAGCAGCGCGGAGAGGTGGCAGAACATCTGCACCTCTCCGGCTGGTCTCAATCGGCCAGCGCCGCCTGCTGCAGCTCGAAGATTTCAGTCATGCCTTTCTGCGCCAGGGCGAGCATGGCGTTGAAATCTTCCGGCTGGAACGGCGCGCCTTCGGCAGTGCCCTGTACTTCGATGAAGCCGCCCGCGCTGGTCATGACCACGTTCAGGTCGGTTTCGGCAGCGGAATCCTCCAGGTAGTCCAGGTCGAGCACCGCTTCGCCCTGGTACATGCCGACCGAAACGGCAGCGATCATGTGCTTGAGCGGGTTACCGCCCTTGAGGCCGCCGCGCTTCTTGATAACTGCCAGGGCGTCGCACAGGGCAACCATGGCACCGGTGATGGACGCGGTACGGGTACCGCCATCGGCCTGGATCACGTCGCAGTCGACGTACAGGGTGATGTCGCCCAGCTTGCTCATGTCCAGTGCGGCACGCAGAGAGCGCCCGATAAGGCGCTGGATTTCCAGGGTGCGGCCACCCTGTTTGCCGCGGCTGGCTTCCCGCTGGTTACGCTCACCGGTGGAACGCGGCAACATGCCGTACTCGGCGGTCAGCCAACCCTGGCCCTGGCCTTTCAGGAAGCGCGGCACACCGTTTTCCACGCTGACCGTGCAGATGACCTTGGTGTCACCGAACTCGACCAGTACCGACCCTTCGGCGTGCTTGGTGTAGTTGCGGGTGATGCGGATCGAGCGGAGCTGATCGGCGGCGCGACCACTTGGACGTTTCATCTGGGATACCTGTACTGGGACTTTGAATCTGGCGAGCATTATAGAGCCGCAAGCCCGGTGAGGACATGCCTATTGTCGCGCGCAGACGGCCCGTCGCCTTTTCCTACCCCGACCACCACCTACCGGTAACATAGGCCGATTGGGCGCCACGCCCCCACTGCGCTACAATCCTGCGCCGTTCACTTATCCAAGCGAGGTACTCCCCATGGTGCATAGCATGACCGCTTTTGCGCGTGTCGAGCGCGCCGGCAGCCAAGGCACCCTGGTCTGGGAGCTGCGTTCGGTCAACCACCGTTACCTGGAGCCGCACCTGCGCCTGCCCGAGGCCCTGCGCGACCTCGAAGGCGGCGTGCGTGAAGGCCTGCGCCAAGGGCTGTCACGGGGCAAGGTGGAATGCACCTTGCGCCTGAATGAAGACAGCACCGGCAAGCCGCTGAAGGTCGACCGCGAGCGCGCCGCACAACTGGTCGCCGCCGCCGAAGAAGTGGCCGGGCTGATCAGGCAGCCAGCCCCGCTCAACCCGCTGGAAGTGCTGTCGTGGCCCGGCGTGCTGGTAGCCGATACCAGTGACCCGCAGGCACTCAACGCCGAAGCCATGGCGCTGTTCGACGAAGCCCTGGCCGAACTCAAGGCCGGGCGCCAGCGCGAAGGCCAGGAACTGGCGCGCCTGATCAACGAGCGCCTGGACAGCATGGCCGGTGAAGTCACGACGCTGCGCGCACTGGTGCCGCAGATGCTCGCGGCGCAGCGGCAGAAAATCCTCGACCGCTTCGGCGACATGCAGGCAGAGCTCGACCCACAGCGCCTCGAGCAGGAAATGGTGCTGCTGGCCCAGAAAAGCGACGTGGCCGAGGAACTCGACCGCCTCAGCACCCACGTTACCGAAGTACGCCGTGTGCTCAAGGGGGGCGGCGCCGCCGGCCGGCGCCTGGACTTCCTGATGCAGGAGCTCAACCGCGAGGCCAACACCCTTGGCTCCAAGGCCTTCGACCCACGCAGCACGCAGGCGGCGGTCAACCTGAAGGTATTGATCGAACAGATGCGTGAACAAGTACAGAACATCGAGTAAGGCCACCCCAACCATGAACCACAACAGCGGCACCCTCTACATCGTCTCGGCCCCTTCGGGCGCCGGCAAGACCAGCCTGGTCAACGCCCTGATCAAGGAAGACCGGCAGATCCGCGTCTCGGTCTCGCACACCACCCGCGCCATGCGCCCGGGCGAGCAGCACGGGGTGAACTACCACTTCGTCGTGCACGAGGAATTCAAGGCGCTGATCGCACAGGGTGACTTCCTGGAGCATGCCGAAGTGTTCGGCAATTTCTACGGCACGTCGCGCAGTGCACTGCAGCAAACCCTGGACGAGGGCTATGACCTGATTCTGGAAATCGACTGGCAAGGCGCCCAGCAGGTTCGCCGGGTGATGCCCGATGCGTTGTCGGTATTCATCCTGCCACCGAGCCAGCAGGCGCTGCGCCAGCGCCTGGACGGGCGCGGGCAGGACAGCGAAGAGATCATCGATGGGCGCATGAAAGAAGCGGTCAGCGAGATGGTGCACTACGACGAGTACGACTACGTGATCATCAATGATGATTTCAATGCAGCGCTGGAAGACTTGAAAGCAGTGTTCCGCGCCAACCGCCTGGTGTTGAGGAAGCAACAGCAACGCAAGAGTGTGCTGCTGAAAGAATTGCTCTCCTGAGAGACCGCACGGGGCTGCCTTGCAGCCCAATCGCCGGCAAGCCAGCTCCCACAGGTGCCCCACACTAGCTGAATACTGTGGAGATCATGTGGGAGCTGGCTTGCCGGCGATTGGGCCGCATCGCGGCCCCTTGCTTTATTCCTGCAAAGGCAGGGTAGCCTGCTGGCGCAGGGTAGCCCCCAGGAAATACGCCGGCGCACGCAGGCGTGACAGCATCATCAGCCCGATGCCCAGCACCGAGATGATCGCGGCAATCACGAACACCAGCCCCACCCCGCCGACATGCGAACCGCTGCCGAAGTCCGGCGACGCGCTGTCGATGGCGGTACGCGCGAAGATCACCGACAGAATCACCCCACCCACCAGCGGGCACATGCCACGCATGAAGAAGTGGCGCACGCTGCTGAACAGGCTGCCGCGGAAATACCAGACGCAGGCAAACGCCGTCAGCGAATAGTAGAAACAGATCATCATGCCCAGCGCAGTGATGGTATCGGCCAACACGTTCTCGCTCAGCGTACGCATGGTCACGTAGAACAGGCCCGCCGCCACACCTGCACAAATGGTGGCGTAGCGTGGGGTCTGCGAGCGAGGGCAAACGCTGGCGAACTTCGGCGGTACTGCGCCGTAATAACCCATGGCCAGCAGCGTGCGCGCCGGCGCCACGAAGGTCGATTGCAACGAGGCTGCGGTACTGGCCAGCACGGCAATGGACATCAGGATCGCCAGCGGCCCCATCACCGGGCCGGCCAGGTGGGCAAACACGTTCTCCTGGATGCGCGGGTTGTTGAGCCCCAGGCCGGTTTCGCTAATGCCGGCAAACTGCAGGGTGGCAATGGCAGTGAACAGGTACAGGCCGAGGATCAGCATGACGGTCAAGGTGGCAGCCTTGCCCGGCACCTCTTCACTGCCAACCGACTCTTCGCTGACGGTCAGGCAGGTATCCCAACCCCAGAAGATGAAGATCGACAGCGACAAGCCCGCGGCAAAGGCCGAGAACGACTCCACGCCGAATGGATTGAACCAGGCCAGGTCGAACGCCATCGGCGGTGGCGCGGTGGTGCCGCCGAACGCGGCGAAAGCGAAGCCGACCAATACCAGCAGTTGCAGGGCCACCAGGCCATACTGCACGGTCATGGTGGTGGCCATGCCCCGGCAGCAGATCCACACCGCCAGGGCGATGAACACACAACAGGTGACGATGTTGATCAACAGGTTGTCGGCCAGCCCCGCCAGCGTGTGCCTGCCGGTGATCTGGCCGAGGAACAGGTAGAAGAAGTCGACCGCCACCCCCGCCAGGTTGGACAGCACGATGGTGGTGGCAACCACCAGCCCCCACCCCCCGATCCAGCCGATCATCGGCCCGAAGGCGCGCGCCGACCAGGTAAAGGAGGTGCCGCTGTCCGGCTCTGCCGAGTTCAGTTCACGGTAACCCAGGGCTACCAGCAGCATTGGCAGGAAGCCGACGATGAACACGGCTGGCAGGTGTGCTCCTACCTCACGCACGGTAGGGCCCAGTGCGCCGGTGAGGGTATACACCGGGGCGATGGTGGAGATGCCCAGTACCACGCTGGCCAGCAAGCCCAGGCGGCCCTTGGCCAGGCCTTTGCTGCGCTGATCGTTGCCCGCTTCGGCCGCCACATCGGGTGGGCGGGCGGCTTCTGTGTAATTGCTCATGAGTATTTGCCGTAAATTTTGGAATTGTTCTTACAGGCCTTGCGCACAAGGCCCGCTTTCACTCATTGAAAGCTTGCTGTCAGGGGCGCGTTAGCCGTGCGCCGTCCCGTGCTGCATAGGCAACGCAGGCCTCGCGAAACGCCTGAAACAGGCGCAGCGAGACCGGGTTTTCGCTGAACCGCCACTCTGGGTGCCACTGCACGCCAAGGACGAAGCCCGGCGCACCGGGCATGGACACCGCTTCGATGAGGCCGTCCGGGGCCCGCGCTTCGACCCGCAGGCACGAAGCCAGGCGCTCGAGGCCCTGGCTGTGCAGCGAGTTGACCTCGAACTGCGCTGCCAGCCCCAGGCGCTCGAACAAGCCGCCAGGCTCGACGAACACCGGGTGCCGAAGGCCGTACTGCACCTCCAGGGGCGCGTCTTCGGGCTCGCGATGGTCCAGGTAGCCAGGCAGTTCCTGCACACGCTGGTGCAGGCTGCCCCCCAAGGCCACGTTCAGTTCCTGATAGCCACGGCAAATGCACAACACCGGCACACCGGCGGCGATCGCCGCCTGCAGCAGCGGCAAGGTCAGCCGGTCACGCGCCAGGTCATGCCGGGTGCCCGCGGCACTGGGGGCGCCATTGTAATGATGCGGTTCGATATTTGAAGGCGAGCCCGTAAAAACAATGCCGTGCAGGCAGGCCAGCAACGCTTGCGTGTCGCTGCCACCGTCACGGGCCGGCAGAATCAGCGGCAGGCCGGCAAACCCGGCCGCCTCGACATACTTGTCGCCAACCGTGTGCGACGAGTTCTTCCCCACCTGCTGGCGGCAGGCGCTGACACCGATCAAGGGGACCGCAGTTGCGCTCATGGGCTTACACCGTGTGCAGGTACCAGTTGTACTCGAGGTCGGAAATCGACACTTCGAACTCGGCCAGTTCGCTTTCCTTGCAGGCCACGAAGATATCGATGTAGTCCGGGCTGATGTATTGGTTGAGCACCTCACTGTCGTCCAACGCGCGCAAGGCATCGCGCAGGTTGTTCGGCAGGCTCTGTTCGAGTTGCTCGTAGGAGTTGCCTTCGATCGGCGCCTGGGGTTCGACCTGGTTGGTCAGGCCGTGATGCACGCCGGCCAGGATGGCCGCCAGCATCAGGTACGGGTTGGCGTCGGCGCCGGCCACACGGTGCTCAAGGCGCACGTTGTCGCTGCTGTCGGTGGGCACACGGACGGCTACCGTACGGTTGTCCAGGCCCCAGCTCGGCGCATTGGGCACGTAGAACTGGGCGCCGAAGCGGCGGTAGGAGTTGATGTTCGGGCACAGGAAGGCCATCGATGCCGGCATCGTCTCCAGCACCCCACCAATGGCGTGACGCAGGGTGTCGCTCTGCAGCGGGTCGTCACTGGCGAAGATGTTCTTGCCGGTTTTCTTGTCCAGCAGCGAGATGTGCACGTGCAGGCCGTTACCTGCCTGGCCCGGGTAGGGCTTGGCCATGAAGGTGGTGTCCATTTCATGGTCGTAGGCCACGTTCTTGATCAGCCGTTTCAGCAAGATCGCGTAGTCGCAGGCTTTCAGCGGGTCGGCAACGTGGTGCAGGTTGACCTCGAACTGCGCCGGGGCACTTTCCTTGACGATGGCGTCCGCCGGCAGCCCCTGCTCCTTGGCGGCTTCGAGCATGTCCTGCAGGCAATCTGCATATTCGTCGAGGTCGTCGATCAGGTACACCTGGGTCGATTGCGGGCGCTTGCCGGAAATCGGCGAGCGCGGCGGTTGCGGGCGGCCGTTGAGGTTGTCCTGGTCGATCAGGTAGAACTCAAGCTCGAAGGCGGCGCAGATAGCCAGGCTCAGGTCGTCGAACTTGCTGACCACCTGGCGCAGCACTTCCCGCGGGTCGGCAAAAAACGGCTGGCCATCCAGTTCGTGCATGGTCATCAGCAACTGGGCTGTGGGGCGCTTCTGCCACGGCTCATCCGATAACGTGCCAGGGATCGGGAAGCAGATACGGTCGGCATCGCCGATGTCCAGGCCAAGGCCGGTGCTTTCCACAGTGGAGCCGTTGATGTCCAGGGCGAACAGCGACGCCGGCAGGTTGATGCCTTTTTCGTACACCTTGTGCAGGCTGGCTCGCTCGATGCGCTTGCCGCGTACCACGCCGTTCATGTCGGAGATCAGCAGGTCAACGTACTGCGTGTCCGGATGGGCCTGGAGGAAGTCTTTCATCTCGCTGGAAGAACTGGCGCACGGGGTGACCGACGTCATGGCTGTACATCCTTTGATTTGCTGCGGCGATGTGGGGGGTACGGCTGGCGCCTCATGGGCGACGATGGTTGCAGCTGTTGTTCTTTTCACTTCCCATCGTGGGGATTGTTGACCCGACCGGGCGCATTGATTCCGGGGGGCGGTTTCACTATAAAATGGCCCTGATGCAACAGACATTGGCAATTCGGCAAGCAGAGCGTGCACCAATGCAATATCAGATCACCCACGCCGACCTCACTCTGGTCCTGGCACTGGAGCGTGGCCGCTCGCTGGCGAAGGCCGCCGAGTTGCTCAAAGTTGACGTATCGACGGTCTTTCGCTCGATACGCCGGCTGGAATCGGCCCTCGGTACTGCGCTGTTCGTGAAAAGCCGCAAAGGCTACCTGCCAACCGATACTGCCCAGGCCCTGGCCGAGCAGGCCGAGCGTGCCGAGCAGGCGCTGGAGGCCGCGCGCATTGCCATGACCAGTGGCGAGCAGGTGGTCAGCGGCACGGTGCGCCTGACCTGTACCGAGGCGGTCATGCACAGCCTGCTGCTGCCGGCGCTGGCCGAGTTCATGCCCAACTACCCGGCGCTGTCGCTGGAAATGGGCACCTCCAACACCTTCGCCAACCTCAGCCGGCGCGACGCCGACATTGCCCTGCGCCTGACCAATACACCGCCGGAACACCTGGTGGGCCGCAACCTGGGCTCGACGTCCTATGTCATCTGCGGCCAGCCGCAGTGGCGCGAGCGGCTGGCCGAATCGCCTGCCAGCACCCCGTGGATCGCCCCTGACGACTCCATGCAGGACCACCCCACGGTGGTCTGGCGCAACCAGCAGCACCCCGGGTTGAGCCCGCGCTACCAGTGCAGCAGCATGTCGACCATCGCCCAGTTGGTGACCGCCGGGTTGGGCGTGGCGGCGCTGCCGGACTACATGGTGCATGCGCTGCCCGGCGTCGATGCGCTCAGCGGGCCGCTGGCCGGCTGCGACACCCAGCTGTGGCTGCTGACCCGCCCGGACTGCCGGGCACTGCGCTCGGTGCAGACCTTGTTCGAAGAGCTGACCCCGAGGTTGCGCGGCGCGATGCTCTGAGGTTATCGTCAGGCTCATGCGTCGAGGGTGTCTGTTTCGGCCCTTTCGCGGCTGAAACCGCGCCTGCAGGGTGCGGTGGCAGGCTTGGGGATGACGCTGCTCGGCAAAACAGCGCTTCCCTATTGGCTGGTGAATTTTTATACTATCGAGTCCGCCTGCCCACTATTGGGCTGCACGCCCACCGCATTTGCTACTGAGGAAGACCATGGCCCGCGTAACTGTTGAAGACTGCCTGGAACACGTGGATAACCGCTTTGAGCTGGTCATGCTCTCGACCAAGCGCGCTCGCCAGCTGGCGACCGGCGGCAAGGAACCACGCGTAGCGTGGGAAAACGACAAGCCTACCGTCGTTGCCCTGCGTGAAATCGCCGAAGGCATCGTCACCAACGAATTCATCGCCGCTGAAGAGATCGTCACCGAGGATCCGGTGTTCGCCGCGTTCGAGGACGAGAACAACGAGGCTGTCTGATTGATGCCAGGTCGACGTCGCACGGCGCAAGGCCCTCTTCCTCGGCAGGAGGTAAACCCATGCCGGGTATAGAAGCCTTGGCCGAACGGCTGTCGACCTATCTTGGCCCTGAACAGGTCAACCTGGTCCGGCGCGCCTATTTTTACGCCGAACAGGCCCACGACGGGCAGCGCCGCCGCAGCGGCGAGCCCTACGTGACCCACCCGCTGGCCGTGGCCAGCATCCTCGCCGACATGCACATGGACCATCAAAGCCTGATGGCGGCCATGCTGCACGATGTCATCGAAGACACCGGTATCGCCAAGGAAGCCCTCAGCCAGCAATTTGGCGAGACCG
>NZ_BCBD01000176.1:0-11351 GCF_001320345.1 Pseudomonas sp. NBRC 111127
GCCGCCAGCGCCGAGCCCTGTGGAGGGGGCGAAGCTGTGGGTAGCAGCCGCGCTATGGGCGCGCCAATGTGAACAAAGGTGCCTGGCAGTACTTCCAGGTAGATCTTCAGCTGGTGCTTCTCGGCCACTGCCGCCAGGCCGCTGATATCGATGTGCTGCACGTAGCCGGTGTCGGGACTGGCAATCGTGAGCGCGCTAGAGGGCAGCACGCAGGATTCGGGGTAAGGGGCACCACCCAGATAGGGCCAGCGGGCGCGATGCTCCAGGGCAGCCAGTGTCGCGGCCTCGACCCGATCAATTGTCTCGCCGACTCTTCCAAGCGTGGATAGGTGACCGATCCAGCGTAACAGCGTGTACACGATCAGGACGATCATCAACAGGGTCACTGCAAAAAGCACCACCCGCCCCTGAGCCCCATAAGCACCGGTACTCAGCGCGATGATGCCGACCAGGCTGAACAGAAACGAGCCAATGAACGTGGCCAGTGCATTCTGCGTTGTCGAATCTTCCATCACCAAGGTGGTCGCCCTGGGTGTCACGCCATTACTGGCAGCACCGTAGGCAGAAACGATGATACTCAAGGAAAACGTGGTCACCGCCAGCATGCTGGAGGCGATGATGCCGAGTATCTTGTCGACCGAGTCTGCACCGATCTTCGCAGGCAGCGATGGCGGTACGAAGTCGCGCAAGGCGATGGCGAGCAAGGCCGTGACAACGCCAGCAAGCGAAAACAGCGTTGTCCGAAACCACAGGCGTTTTGTCACTTGACGCAGGACCCAGCTCAACCGAGTGATCATTGTTTCTATCCTTATAGTGGTCAACGCTTCCCGGGCCAAATGCTGTGCCCGAACTTACGATTCACGCGAGGCCGCTTTCGATACGACAACGGCGTCTCACCCGTCCATCGCTTGAAGGCTTTGATGAAACTGGTCGGATCAATGTACCCAAGGCGGGCAGAAATCTGTTCCACCGATAGCACATATTCGCGCAAGAACTCCCTGGCCAGCGCATATCGCACCTCATCGCACAATTTCAGGAAGGTGGTGTCCTCGTCGATCAACCTTCGCCGCAAAGTTCTTGGCGTCATACACAGGGGGCCCGCCACGGTATTCATATCCGGCATGATTCCCGGTTGCTTGATCAGAAGCTCTCTGACCTTGGCCGCCCAACCCGCCCGGGCCGATAGCGATCCAGCATGGCCCGGCACTGATTTTCCGCTGCTTTCAATGCCAGTTCATTGGCCTGTGCGAGCAGTTCCATGAGCGCTTGCGTATTCAGGATGGCCAGGTGGGACGGTGCATTGAATTGCGCCCGCACGCGACAGAAGCCCTCGTACCCCTGGATGGGCATCGGCTGGCAAATCCACTACCGACGAAACTCAATATGCCGCTTATCTCGCCACGCGCCTGCACGCCACCGACGACCTCAGTCTCTTGCTGGGTAGCCGCGTGATCGATTGGCATCGTGACATCGAGGATAAGCCCTACAATGCTGAGCAAACCAAGACCAAAGAGTCGGAAACCGGCGTCTACATCCCGTATGCTGGCGTGGTGTATGACGTCAACGAGACGTGGTCGCTGTATGCCAGTTATACGAAAATATTTAACCCACAGTCGTCCTGGGTTCGCGACATTGACAACAAACCACTGGATCCAATGGAGGGTACCGGGTGTGAAGTCGGCGTCAAGGGAAGCCACTTCGACGGGAAGTTGAACTCCAGCATCGCGCTGTTCAAGATCGAGCAGGACAACTTGGCGATCTGGATCGATACTCCAGGCGTTAACACGTATAGGTCGGAACAGGGAACCACTACCAAAGGCGCTGAGTTCACCCTGGACGGAGAGCTGGCAGAAGGCTGGCAGGCATCTGCCGGTTATGCCTATGCGGTCAGCACCGATGCTGACAACCAGCGTATCGTTACCAACCTGCCTCGCCACAGTCTCAAGACCTTCACCAGCTATCGCCTGCCGGGGATTCTGGACAAGCTCACCGTTGGCGGCGGTGTGAACTGGCAGAGCAAAACCGGTGCCGACCTGCACATCTTCACCCAAAGTAGCTATGCCGTCACCAACCTCCTGGCTCGCTACGACTTCAACCAGCATCTGAGTGCGTCAGTCAATCTAAACAACGTGTTAGACCGTGAATACCTGAGCTATGCCGGCGACCACGGTATGTACAGCGCTCCAAGAAATATCATGACGGGGTTCAAGTACAACGTTTGACGCTCGCGCACTTCGTGCTGATCCCGCGCTATCGGTTTCAATCCAGTATTGACGCCCGCAAATCCAAGGGCAATCGGCTCTGCTGGGAATCGGTGGCTCGGGAGCGCGCCTCTGTGGCGCTCGACTAATGGTTTCTCGGCGGTTTGATCCAGACAGGGGGGCGATTATGCAGCTACCGATCGACAGCTATTGGTCAATAGCTCTCGTGGTGAAGGACCACCTATCAACTGCCGAACGAGCGTGAACGCTGGAAAGTTGGCCTCGGTGCTATCATGCAAAAGTTGCTTGAGTACCTCGGCGGGGCCCGTCGTGATTTCTCGCTAAACCTGGCACCTCGTGGCAGCCACTTTCTCGAGCAGGCATGGGCAATGCTCGCCATGGTTCCCTACGGCACCGTCACCAGCTACGGTCAACTGGCCAAGAGCATGGGCAAACTGACGCTGCCAGAGCCATCGGTCAACCCGATTTCGATCATCGTGCCCTGCCACCGCGTGATCGCCGCCAACGGAAAGCTAAGCGGCTACAGCGGCGGTTTGGACAAGAAACGGGACCTGCTGCCCCTCGAAGCCGAGCATACCCGCGTGGACCTTCTTCAGGCCGCATTTAGCTGAGGCGCTTTCCGTGAGACCTAACTGGCCGCAGCATAGCAGGCAATTTTGCATGCGCCGCTCGTGAAGTTTTTGGTTGCAAGAACTGATCTTCGCCACCTCATTCCGCCTCGTCTAAACGCCCCATGAGCAACGCTTACCTGGGATATCCATCAGGACGACATGCTCGAAGCTACTGGTGTGGCTTCATTTATACGTGCCTGGGAACATTTCGTTGCTGCAGGTGTCGTATTCTCCCATCAGGATTCACCCAACCATTACCAAGGAGAGGTAAGCATGGCTTTCGACGCCTACATTCAAATCGAGGGTATTGCCGGCGAAGCGCTGGATGAGCAGTACACCAACTGGATTGAGATCAACAGCTACAACTTCGCTGTCAACCAAAGCACATCTGCCACCGCTAGCTCAGCTGGTGGTGCGACTTCAGGGCGTACGACCCTGTCTAATTTCACCTTTACCAAGTTTCTTGACTCCGCCAGCTGCAAGCTATTGGAGGCAAGCTGCGCGGGTGAACATCTCAAAGAAGTGAAGCTCGCGCTTTGCCGGGCAGGCACAGACAAGCTCAAGTACTACGAAATTGTCCTGGAAGAAGTGATCATTGCCGACTACTCGCAGAATGCCAGTTCAGGCGTTCCTATTGAGGTCGTTCAGTTGAACTACGGACGCATCAAAACTACCTATACTCGACAGAAACGAACTGACGGCAGCGCTGGAGGAAATGTGACGGGAGGTTGGGACCGGATCAACAATAAGAAGTATGCGTGAGGCAATCCGATGAGTGAGGCAATAAGCTTCGTTAATCCCAGAACCCAGTCCTACCAGTCTTTGAAAGCCAGCACTCCGCTATCTGGGCACGCCCGAGGCAAATTCGATATCCTGAATGCGCACATTGTCAACAGCGTTGTCCTGGGCGGTGAGCTGGTGATCGTGGGCGATTCCAACACACCCTCATGTACCAGCCACGAAGCGTCCCTGATGGCCCAGGCTGCTCAGATCCACGCTGGACTAATTACCAGTGGGGTGGATGCGGATGATTTCTTCCTGGAACACTTCGACTTACTGCAAAGTGTGCTTGCCAGCTCTTCAATGGGAGTTGGTGCAGTCGGTGACGGCTGGAGCCGGCATCTGCAAAATATCAAGGACACACTTGAGGAGATCGAAAAACTCCATCGCGATTACCTCGGCTCTGGCACCTTGAGTGCCCGCGACGCGTTTTATGCCAAGCGCACCGCTTTGTTCATGAAGCTCGAAAAGCATTTGGGGAGCCTGGCCGCGTACGGTTCAGGGTTACGTAATCAGGGAAAGATCAAACAAGCATTGAATATCTCGACCCGCAGCTATCTCCACACAGGTGAGATTGCCGGCTATGCCGATAAGGTATCTGGCGTTGCCAGAGCCTCCAACCTAGTTAAGAAAGGCACGTACATCGGCACTGCGCTGGATGTGGCCGCCACAGGCTTGTCGATTCATAAAGCCTGCACAATGGGTCGAGAGGACCAGTGCCGCCGCGCAAAATACGTTGAAGGCACGGCTTTGATGGGGAGCCTGGGGGGCGGCAGCGTAGGGGGGTTCCTAGGGGGTATGGCAGGAACTGGTATTTGCGCATTCGTTCTGGGGATTAGTACTGGTGGCCCAGGAGCGCTGGCTTGTGGTGTGGTCGGCGGTGCAGTAGGCGGTAAGTTCCTTGGCGACTTCGGGAGCGAGAGAGGCGAGAAAGTGGGTGATTTTTTATATCGTGAGGTATCGGAGTGAATCAAGTTGACCCTGGATTAATTGCGTTATTTATCCTTGCGCCCATGATTCTGGCGATGATCGTGCAGTGCTATATTGCGCATAGATACACTGAACACTTTGAGTCATTTCTTACGAACTGTACGTTCGTGACTGGCAATAAAAAAACATTCGAACATGCAGGCTTGCTTGGTAAAGTCATGCGTACGGGGTTGATCTCTATGGTACTTGCAATACCGACAATCTTTTTGCGCAGAGGCTTAATCGACTTCAATGAAGTCAAACGCTTTCCGCCGAGGATGAGACGATTGCTGGTGAGTCTGTTAGTCATCCACATCGTGTTGGCTACCGCGCTTACCATTTCCCATTATGCAGATCGCTGAAAATAATTGACTGGCATTATCGGGACGATGGCCAGATAGATGGCCTCGTCCCAGCTGGCCAACTCCAATCATTTTCAGTCCTAGTTAGAAGCGTAAAAATTCCTTTTAGATGAGCTGTCTACACCTTTAAGGCATCGCTCGTGATACCTCTGGTGGTAAGGATTGATCTTCGCCGCCATCTCACCTGCCCCTCCCATCTGTCTAATGTCCACACAAACAACCGGCAAAAATTGCCGCGCGCTTCGTGGAACTCCTTGACTACTAAAATCAAGGCTCCTGTTAGCTATGGTTCGGGACGCGGTGATCATCAGGTCATATGCCTCGCTCAGCGCGTGCTGCAAGGCATCGCTCCCAGTGACCACACGATGGACTGTAAAGCCTGCCTCTGTCAGCCCTTGCTGCAGGTATGCCCCGTTTTTTGGCCTATCTTCGGCTACGAGTAACTTCATCGGTTGCCCCCCCTCGGATGCCCTTCGTCTACAGCAAAAGCGGCACCCAACTCGAAGCTGACGGGAAAGTAATCTCGGGCTCAGCTTGCTGACAGTGCCGGGTGGCTAGCTTTAGCACTGTGAAAGGCCGGTTGCCGCCTAAAGCGCAAAGCACCCCGGCCATGAGAGCTGCTGAGCTGAGCTTACAGAAATGTACTCACCCCGGAATCTGAACTGTGGCAGCTTGCGGGTATGTCCTCCCTCAATTCTGGTGCTTTGTCGAAAGCTGCGAAGTTTGGGAGAGCTCAATTCATCAGATGGTTGCGGATCTCGCAGCTTGGATATCAGCGATCTACCTGACTGGAACGCAACGGCATGCAAAGCAAAACCACTCGACGTTCATTCGTCAAAGGCCTGGCTGCTACCGGACTACTGGGTGGGCTAGGTATGTGGCGCGCGCCGGTCTGGGCCGTAACGAGCCCTGGCCAGCCTAACATACTGACCGGCACCGACTTCGATCTCTACATCGGGGAACTCCCGGTGAACATTACCGGTGCAGCTCGAACGGCGATGGCTATCAACGGGTCGCTACCCGGACCGGTACTCCGTTGGCGAGAAGGCGACACAGTCACGCTGCGGGTGCGTAATCGCTTGAAGCAAGATACGTCTATCCACTGGCACGGCATCATTCTGCCGGCAAACATGGACGGCGTGCCGGGCTTGAGCTTCCATGGCATCGCACCGGACGGCATGTACGAGTACAAGTTCAAGGTCCATCAGAACGGCACCTACTGGTACCACAGCCATTCGGGCTTCCAAGAGCAGGTTGGTGTTTACGGTGCCCTCATAATCGATGCGATGGATCCCGAGCCTTTCACCTACGACCGTGACTATGTCGTCATGCTGAGTGACTGGACTGACGAAGACCCGGCACGGGTTATGTCCAAGCTAAAAAAGCAGTCGGATTACTACAACTTTCACAAGCGTACCGTTGGCGACTTCGTCGACGACGTGAGCGAAAAAGGTTGGTCTGCCACCTTAGCCGATCGAAAGATATGGGCTGAGATGAAGATGAGCCCAACCGACCTCGCTGATGTGAGCGGGTACACCTACACCTATCTCATGAATGGCCAAGCGCCAGACGGAAACTGGACGGGCCTCTTTAAACCAGGCGAGAAAATCCGGCTTCGCTTTATCAACGGCTCGGCGATGACGTATTTCGATGTGCGAATTCCCGGTTTGAAGATGACCGTTGTCGCAGCGGACGGACAATACGTACAGCCTGTGTCGATCGATGAATTCCGGATTGCCGTTGCTGAAACCTACGATGTCATTGTCGAGCCTGAAAACGAGCAGGCTTACACCATCTTTGCTCAGTCCATGGATCGCACCGGCTATTCAAGGGGCACTTTGGCTGTCCGTGAGGGCCTGCAGGCCCCGGTACCGACGGTAGAACCACGTCCCCTGATCTCCATGGGAGACATGGGGATGGATCATGGCAGCATGGGCGGCATGGACCACGGCAGCATGGCCGGAATGGACCATGGCAAGATGGCTGGTATGGACCACGCCAATATGGCCGCTAGCGGTGCCATGCAAAGCCATCCCGCCTCCGAATCAAACAACCCCCTGGTCGATATGCAGACCATGACGCCAACGCCGAAGCTGAACGATCCGGGAATCGGGCTTCGCAATAACGGGCGTCGGGTTCTCACGTATTTGGATTTGCGTAGCACCTTCATTGATCCTGACGGCCGTGAACCGGGCCGGACCATCGAGCTGCACCTTACCGGCCATATGGAGAAGTTCGCTTGGTCTTTCGATGGCATCAAGTTCTCTGACGCAGAACCGCTGCGGCTCAAGTATGGGGAGCGTCTGCGAATTACCTTGGTGAATGACACCATGATGACTCACCCCATCCACCTGCACGGAATGTGGAGTGACTTGGAGGATGAAGAAGGCAACTTCATGGTCCGAAAGCATACGATCGATATGCCGCCTGGCTCGAAACGAAGCTATCGCGTTACTGCAGATGCGCTCGGGCGCTGGGCCTATCACTGCCACCTCATGTACCACATGGAGATGGGCATGTTCCGAGAAGTCCGCGTGGACGAATGAACTGGAGATACGAGATGAGCAAACCAATGAAACGAAGCGCCTTTTTCCTGTCTACTGCGATGGTTGGCCTGCTGGCAGCCTACGCCCCGGCTTCCTGGGCCAATGAAAACCATGACCAGCACTCTCAAAAGTCGTCCGACGCAACACAATCGCACGGTTCGAAGAGCAAGCAAGCCCAGGGCATGAACCATGAAGGGATGGATAACGGCTCTATGGAGGGCATGGACCATGATTCCATGGAAGGCATGGATCACGGCAAAATGATGGAATCGCATGGCAGCGAAAAAGCTGAGGCAGGAAAAAATGGCCAATAGCGTTCCACGACCATCGCTGCTGGTATTGGCCGCTTCGCTAGGCGTGCTGGGCGTTTTGCCCAGCTTCGCCGCTGAAATGGATCATTCCGGGATAGATCACTCGGCAATGGAGCACGGTGCGATGCAGATGGACGACGTCTCATCACAGAATGCGCTGCCAGGCATGGACCACAGCCAGATGGGCGCGAGCAAGCAACCTACGCAGCCCGCCTCCGTTGATCACAGCAAAATGGGCCATGCGCAGCCCAAAACGAATGCGGCCTCGATGATTCACGGCAACATGGACCATGGAAGCATGAAGGGCATGGACCACGGGTCCATGAAAGGCATGGATCATGGCGCGATGGATCATTCCAAGATGGGACACGGCGAGGTTGATTCACCGAGCACAACCAGCCGTACGCCAATCCCGGTACTCACTGATGCCGACCGCCAGGCTGCCTTCCCCCCGCTTGAGGGGCACAAAATGGATGACAGCGGTACCAACAGCTTTTTCTTGGTTGACCAGCTGGAATACCAGGATGCTGACGCCGGTAGCACGCTTGCCTGGGACGCATCCGGTTGGGTGGGCGGTGACATCAACAGGCTCTGGATTCGCTCGGAGGGCGAGCGTACCAATGGGGTTACTGAAGATGCCGAGCTACAGCTCCTGTATGGCCGCTCCATAAGCCCTTGGTGGGATGTTGTCACCGGCGTCCGACAGGACTTCAAACCGGAAGATCCCCAGACCTGGGCCGCGTTCGGTATTCAGGGTATGGCGCTGTATGACTTCGAAGCGCAAGTCACGGCGTTTATCGGTGAGAACGGTCAAACCGCTGCCCGCCTGGAAGGTGAGTACGACATCCTGCTGACTAATCGTTTGATCCTTCAGCCAACCGCTGAGGCCAATTTCTATGGCAAGAACGATCCGGAACGCGGCTTCGGCTCTGGCCTGGCAAATACGGAAGTTGGGCTACGGTTGCGGTACGAAATTGTCCGCCAGTTCGCACCGTACATAGGCGTCACCTGGAGCCGTTCCTACGGCAAAACCGCCGACTTCATCCGGGATGAAGGTGGGAAAGTGGACGAAGCTCGCTTTGTTGCCGGTATTCGGATGTGGTTTTGAGAACTCACTATGAAAAGGACAATTACAACACGGGTGACGGCGGGTGCTGTTGGTAGCGCTGCAATGCCCGGCGCTGCTTGCTTCGGTCTCGTGAACGTTGGTGCGGATGTCGCGCACTTCCCCCGCTGTACAAGCGTTTTTGGCCATGGCGCGTGATCGCTCAATTGAAGTCCGTGCACGCGACATAGACGTCCCAGATCTTGAAGGCCCTACTCATATCCAAGCAGGGGCAGGCAATAACAACGCCATGTGTATCGGATGCCACCTCGCTCCTGGGGTGCAGAAAACAGAACTCAGCCAAGCCCTCTACCCCTCTCCACAAAGCCTCACCGAGATCGGCGTAAATGGCGATCCTGCAGCTGCATTCTGGACCATCAAGCGCGGTATCGAAGCCACAGGATGACTGCTTGGGGCAAGAGCATGGCAGCTCTCAGTCAGCGTCCGGCGAACTCACCTTCCGAACACCAGCATCAAGGGCGATGGCTCTGGATCAACGCTGAACATCCTGAAGCAATGGAGAAGGATGACGCTTGTACCAATCGCTAGCCCGCTCATAAGCGTGTGCGAGTTGCAGGACCGAAAGGTCGGCCTGATACCGGCCGATGATTTGCAGGCCCATTGGAAGCCCGCTTTCACTGAAACCTGCTTGTACATTTGCTACCGGGCAGCCAGACAATGTGCCAGGGATGACGACCTCCATCCAGCGATGATAGGTGTCCATGGTGATGTCGTTGATAGCCGCCGGCCATGGCAGCGTTTTGTCAAACGGGAAAACCTGGGCACTGGGTAATAGCAAGTAGTCGTACTGCTCGAAAAGCCGCGAGATGGACCGATACCAGTCGCTGCGCGCTACCGATGCGGCGAACACTTCACTGGCTGACAGTTTCAGGCCATTTTCTACCTCCCAGCAGGCTTCCGGCTTGAGCTGAGCGCGCTTTTGCGGGTCGGCATAGGCCGCGCCCAACGAGCCGGCCACCATCCAGTGGCGCAACGTGCGCCAACTGCCCCAAAGCTTCTGGGGGGCGAAGTCTGGTTGTACGGCTTCGATATGGCAGCCTAAACCTTCAAAGTCAGCAAAGGTTTTCTCGCACAGCTCAAGAATGCCCCGTTCCATCGGCAGGTAACCGTTGAAGTCGCCAAGCCAGCCAATGCGTGTACCTTTGAATTCGCGCTCTAGAGGCATGGCAAAGGCTGTACCGGATTCGCCGATCGACAACGGTGCTCGCGCATCCCCACCGGCCTGCACCGATAGCAGCAACGCCGCATCCTTCACACTGCGCGCCATCGGGCCTTCGTAACCAAGCTGGTCGAAAAACAGATCCGCACTGTCATCGAACGGCACACGCCCCTGGGAAGGTCTGAACCCGAAGATGTTATTGAACGCCGCCGGGTTACGCAGCGAACCCATCATATCGCTGCCATCGGCCACGGGTACCAGATGCATCGCCAGTGCTGCCGCCGCGCCGCCGCTGCTGCCTCCCGCCGTTTTGCTCAGGTCATACGCGCAAGCGGTAGGGCCGAACAACGGGTTATAGCTTTGCGAACCAAGCCCGAACTCCGGGGTGTTGGTTTTGCCAATTATGATCGCGCCAGCAGCCTTGATCCGCTCGACCATGATGCCGTCGCGCTCGGGCAGGTAATCCTTGAACAACGGTGAACCGAAGGTGGTACGTATCCCTTGCGTCAGTGACAAGTCCTTGATCGCATGAGGCAGGCCATGCATCCAGCCGCGGTATGCACCACGGGCCAGTTCGGCGTCGCGCGCATCGGCTTGAGCCAACAGGCTTTCAGGTGATTGCAGGCTGATCAGCGCATTCACCAGTGGGTTGAAACGTTCGATATGGGCGAGGTAAGTCTGCATGACTTCTCGGCAAGACACCTGGCGCAGGCGAATACGTTCGGCGAGCTCATGGGCCTGCAGCAGGACCAGTTCGCTGATGTGATTGGAATTCATGACTACGGCGCCTTTCAGACGGCTGGAGAAACACCCCGGCCTCGTGCCGGGGCGGCAGTGATCAACGCATCAGGCTGGTCCAGAGACGATCGGCCAGACGGATCGCGCCCTCGCCACAGGTCTTGCTGAACACCACGTGGGTGCCCTCGGGAATGTGCATTTCCGGTGCTTCCTTAAGCGACGCATCGAGAAACGGTTCAACGCCTTTGATCGGGCTTTGGTGCTTGAGGAAACGCTGCGTCATCGCCGAGTTTTCCGGCTGGCTGAGGAAGGCGATGAATGCCTTGGCATTCTCCGGGTGCTTGGCACCGGCGGGGATGACCATATTGTCGACCCATGCCAGTACGCCTTCTTTCGGGTAGAGATACTTCAGCGTCGGCTTCATCTCCCGCGCACGCATGGATGAGCCCCCCCAGAACATCGACATATCGATTTCACCCGAGGCAAGGTTTTCACGAATCGACCCCGCCTTTGAACTGTACGTCTTC
>NZ_BCBD01000177.1:0-11327 GCF_001320345.1 Pseudomonas sp. NBRC 111127
TGGGTCTGCGGCGTGGCCAACCTGCGTGGCCGGTTGTTGCCGGTAATGGACCTGAGCAGCTTCTTTGGCCTGGGCCACGCCGCCCCGGGCAAGCAGCGCCGGGTGCTGGTGGTGGACCACGACGACCTGTTCGTCGGCCTGCTGGTGGACGAAGTGCTCGGTTTGCAGCACTTTACCCTCGACAGCCTGCAACTGTCCCCGCCACAGCCGTTGATTCGGGCTGCTGCGCGCTTTGTGCAAGGGCACTTCCCGCGTGAACGCAATTGGGCGATCTTCAGCCCCTTCGCCCTGGCCCAGGCGCCGGGCTTTCTCGATGTGGCGCTATAGGACCTGCGAACGTGAACACACCCGCCGCCCCCGTCACGGCCACCACCGTGACCCCGCGTACCCGCAGCATCGCGCAGATCACCGTGCTGTTCCTGATCCTGATCCTGTCGATCATCCTGCTGTTCGCCAATTTCGCTTACCTGAACACCCAGTCCAACTACGACAAGCAGTACATCGGCCATGCCGGCGAGTTGCGCGTGCTGTCACAACGCATCGCCAAGAACGCCACCGAAGCCGCTGCAGGCAAGGCGTTGGCGTTCAAGTTGCTGTCGGATGCGCGCAACGATTTCGAGCGGCGCTGGGGCTACCTGCGCCAAGGTGACAAGGCCACCGGCCTGCCGCCGGCGCCGCCCGCCGTGCGTGATGAAATGGAAGCGGTGCGGCGTGACTGGGAAAACCTGCGCAAGAACACCGATACCATCCTGGCCACTGAACAGACGGTGCTGTCGCTGCACCAGGTGGCGGCGACACTGGCCGAAACCGTGCCGCAACTGCAGGTGGAGTACGAAAAGGTCGTCGAGATCCTGCTGCAGAGCGGCGCCCCGGCCAACCAGGTGGCGGTGGCCCAGCGCCAATTGTTGCTGGCCGAGCGGATCCTCGGCTCGGTCAACACCGTGCTGGCCGGTGATGACGCGGCAGCCCAGGCGGCCGATGCGTTCGGGCGTGATGCCGGGCGTTTCGGCCAGGTGCTGCAAGGGATGCTCAACGGCGATGCGGGCATCCAGGTAACCCGAGTTGCAGATGCCGACGCCCGTGCCCGGTTGGCCGAAATTGCCGAGCTGTTCCAGTTCGTTGCCGGCTCGGTGGACGAAATTCTCGAAACCTCCCCAGAGCTGTTCCGGGTGCGCGAGGCGGCGGGCAATATCTTCAGCCTGTCGCAAACCCTGCTCGACGAGGCCTCGCACCTAGCCAACGGTTTTGAAAACCTGGCCGGCGGGCGCACCCTCGATACCGTGGGTGGCTACGCCCTAGGCCTGCTGGCCCTGGCTTCGATCATCCTCATCGGCCTGGTGATGGTGCGTACCACTAACCGGCAGCTGCGCGAGACGGCAGAAAAGAACGAACGCAACCAACAGGCAATCATGCGCCTGCTCGATGAAATCGAAGAGCTGGCCGATGGCGACCTGACGGTGACGGTTTCGGTCACCGAAGACTTCACCGGCGCCATTGCCGACTCGATCAACTATTCGGTCGACCAGCTGCGTGACCTGGTCGCTACCATCAACCACAGTGCGGTGCAGGTTGCCGCCGCCGTGCAGGATACGCAGAACACCGCGCGGCAGCTGGCCAAGGCCTCCGAGCAGCAGGCTGAGCAGATCAGCGAGGCGTCCGAGGCGGTGGGCGACATGGTCGAGTCGATCGACCGGGTTTCCGCACATGCCTATGAATCTGCCAAGGTTGCCGAGCGCTCGGTGGCCATCGCCAACAAGGGCAACGAGGTGGTGCACAACACCATCAACGGCATGGACAACATTCGCGAACAGATCCAGGACACCGCCAAGCGCATCAAGCGGCTGGGCGAGTCGTCCCAGGAAATCGGCGATATCGTCAGCCTGATCGACGATATCGCCGACCAGACCAATATCCTTGCCCTGAACGCGGCGATCCAGGCCTCGCTGGCGGGCGAAGCCGGGCGCGGCTTTGCCGTGGTCGCCGACGAAGTGCAGCGCCTGGCCGAGCGCTCGTCGTCGGCCACCCGCCAGATCGAGGCGTTGGTGCGCACCATCCAGGCCGACACCAACGAAGCCGTCATATCCATGGAGCAAACCACCGCCGAGGTGGTGCGCGGTGCCCGCCTGGCCCAGGATGCCGGGGTGGCGCTGGCCGAGATCGAAGGGGTGTCGCAGAACCTTGCCGACCTTATCCACAGCATTTCCGACGCCGCGCAGTTGCAGACCTCTTCGGCCGGGCAGATTTCCCACACCATGGCGGTGATCCAGCAGATCACTGCGCAGACTTCCGCCGGTTCTGGTGCGACCGCCGACAGTATTCGCCACCTGGCGCGCATGGCCAGCGAGATGCGCCGTTCGGTGTCTGGCTTCACCTTGCCACCACCTGCCGAGCCCAAGTGAACCGGCCTTGCGATGAGCCGTACTGATATGCCGCGCTGAGGAGTGCCCATGGCTGTAGCAGCACTAAGCCCCGAGCGCCACGATACCGTGGCGCTGGCCTGGACCAAGGCCGCCATCCTCGATTGCCTGGGCCAGGCCCGCCAGGCGCTGGAGCGCTTTGCCGGCGAGCCGGGCGAGCTGTCGATGCTGGCCTTCGTGGTCGACAACCTGCACCAGGTGCATGGTTGCCTGCGTATGCTCGAATTGCGCGGTGCAACACGGCTGGCCGAGGAGCTGGAGCTGTTCGCCAAGGCCTTGGCCGATGGCCAGGTCAGCCCGCGCGGGGATTGCCTGGGGGCATTGTTCCGCGGCCTCGAGCAATTGCCGGCGTACCTTGAACGCCTGCGTGGCGCGCGCCATGACCTGCCATTGGTGATGCTGCCGTTGCTCAACCAGTTGCGCGCCTGCCGGGGTGTCGAGCCGCTGGCCCAGGCCAGCCTGATCAGCGGCACGGCGCACCGCTTCGCCGGTGCCGATGACCTGGCCAACCTCGATCTGTCGCTGGGCAATTGGCGTGAACAGCTGCAGGCCGGGCCGGGCCGGGATGCCTTGCGCTCGGTAGTGACCGCGCTGTGCGACGACCTGATGCGCATCAAGGAGCGGCTTGACCAGTTCGTGCGCGGCGACCGTCAGCACCGTGAACAGCTTGACGCTTTGCTGGCGCCCCTGCGGCATGTCGCCGATACCCTCGCCGTGCTGGGCTTTCAGCAGCCACGGCGGGTGATCATCGACCAGGTGCTGGCCTTGCAGGCGCTGGCCGAGGGGGCGCGTGCCGTTGACGATGCGGTGCTGATGGATGTGGCAGGTGCCCTGCTGTACGTGGAGGCTACCCTCAACGGCATGGTCGGCCCGCTGGAGGAAAACGGCCAGGGCGGCCTGGCTGGCTCGGACCTGGCCGAGATTCGCCAGTTGGTGCTGAACGAGTCGCTGAATGTGCTGCAGCAGGCCAAGGACCTGATTGGCGATTGCCTGGAGTCCGGCTGGCCGCGGCAGCGCCTGCAACCCCTGCCGGGGTTGTTGCAGCAGGTTCGCGGGGCACTGGCCATGTTGATGCTGCCTGCGGTGGCCGAGCTGTTTGGGGGGTGTGCCGGCTATGTGCAGGGTTGGCTGCAACACCTGGAAGCGGAGCCGCCGGCCGATGAGCTGGCCCACCTGGCGCAGGCCCTGAGCGCGGCCGAGTGTTATCTGCAATGGCGTGTCGCAGATCCGCTGGCCGATGGCCAGCCCTTTATCGACACCGCACGGGCCAGCCTGGCTGCGCTCGGGGTGCAGTGTACGCAACCCACCGCCACTGAAGGCGCCGATGACAGCAGCGATGGCATCGATGATGAGCTGCGCGAGGTGTTCCTCGAAGAGGCCGGTGAGCTGTTACCGGAAATCGAGCGGCACTGGCTGCGCTGGCGTGCCGATAACCAGCAGATGGCAGCACTGGCCGATGCTCGGCGCGCCTTGCACACGCTCAAGGGCAGTGGGCGTATGGTCCATGCCGAAGCCGTGGCCGAACTGGCGTGGGGCGCCGAACACCTGTTGAACCGTGTAATCGAAGGCCGCAGGGCGCTCAGCGCCCAGGGCGTGGTGGCGCTGCAGCAGGCCTTCGTGCAGTTGCCAGACCTGCTGGCCGACTTTGCCGCAGGCCAGTTACCGCAGCTGAGCGACATCGAACGACTGGCTGGGCATCTGCATGGCCTGGCTGAAAACGACCCACCCGCGGTCGCCGACCTCGATGGCCTCGACCCGCAGTTGCTGGACATCTTCCGCAGCGAAGCGCAAGGCCACCTGGCCAGTCTCGACGCCTTCCTGCAGGGTGCCGGCGGCCATGACACGCCGGTCAGCGATGACCTGCAACGTGCCTTGCACACGCTCAAGGGCAGCGCCGCCATGGCCGGGGTGATGCCGCTTGCCGAACTGGCCACGGCCTTCGACCGCCTGGTACGCGAATACAAGGGCCACCAGTTACCGCTGCAGATGGCTGAAGTCGAGTGGCTTGAGGCTGCCCGGGCGTTGTTCCAGCTGGGCCTGGCGCAACTGGACAGCACCCCGCTGGCCGCCATTGCCGGGGCCTCGGACCTGATCGAGCGGGTTGGCCAGGCAGTGGACGAGCGGCTGGCCAGCCTGCACGCCGACCCTCGGCAGCAGCGGCGCGGCAGGCATGACCCGCAGTGGGTGGCCAGTTTCCTCGCGCAAGCGATGGATACCCTGCTCAACGCCGAATCGTTGCTGTCGCGTTGGCAGCAGCAGCCCGGCCAACGCGATGCGCTGGACACCCTGCTGGATGAAATGACCACGCTGGGCCATGCCGCGCACCTGGCCGACCTTCGCCCAATGGATGACCTGTGCGAGGCCCTGCTCGACCTCTATGGTGCCGTGGAGGAGGGCAGCCTGGCTGCCGAAGCAGGTTTCTTCGCCCTGGCCCAAGGCGCCCATGAAGCCCTGATGGACATGCTCGATGAAGTGGCGGCCGGCCAGGATGTAGCGCCGCGCCCGGAACTGGTCGAGCGCCTGCGTGCGCTGCTGGACCAGGCGCTGGCCCCGGATGCCACCGGCCTGGTGGGTATCGACGCGGTCACGCCGCTGCACCCGGACATGGACCTGACCGACGCCTTGGGCCTGGGCTTGCCACGCCCGTCACTGCCGCCGGAAGTGGCCGAGCCCCAGGTCGAGGAGGCCGAAAGCCCTGGCGAGGAGTTGTTGGAGGTATTCCTCGAAGAAAGCTCGGACATCGTCGAAAGCGCCGCTGCAGCCTTGGCCCGCTGGCAAGCCGACCCGCGCAGCAGCGTCGAGGTGGACAACCTGATGCGCGACCTGCACACCCTCAAGGGCGTGGCGCGCATGGTCGAAATCACCCCAATCGGCGACCTTGCCCATGAGCTTGAGTTTCTCTACGAACTGCTGGCCGCCGGCCGCCTGCCACCCAGTGCACCGTTGTTCGCCTTGCTGCAGAACTGCCACGATCGCCTGGCCCAAATGCTCGATGCCGTGCGCCTGGGGCAGCCGCTGCACGCGGCCACGGCGCTGATCGACTACATACGCAATTTCAGCAGCGCGGCACTGACCGACAGTGCCGCAGGCCAGGGGCCGCAAGATGCCAGCGCTGCCGAAGTGCCGGCAGCGGCACCTGAGCGCGCCGCCGGCGACATGGTCAAGGTCGATGCCGAACTGCTCGACGACCTGGGCAACCTGGCAGGTGAGCACTCGATCATCCGTGGGCGCATCGAGCAGCAGGTCAACGATGCGCAGTTTGCCCTCAACGAAATGGAAACCACCCTTGAGCGCATGCGCGACCAGTTGTTGCGCCTGGATAGCGAGACCCAGGGGCGGATCTCCAGCCGCCAGCCGTTCGAGGGCGATGCCTACGACGATTTCGACCCCCTGGAGTTGGACCGCCATTCGCAGTTGCAGCAGCTGTCGCGGGCACTGTTCGAGTCTGCCTCGGACCTGCTCGACCTGAAGGAAACCCTGGCCCAGCGCGCCCAGGAGGCATACAGCCTGCTGCAGCAACAGGCGCGGGTGAACAGCCAGTTGCAGGAGGGCCTGACTGCCACCCTGATGGTGCCTTTCGAACGCCTTGTACCGCGCTTGCAGCGGGTGGTGCGGCAGGTGGCCAGCGAGCTGGGCAAGCAAGTGGAGCTGGTGGTCGGCAACGCCGAGGGCGAACTGGACCGCAGCGTGCTCGAACGCATGGTGGCGCCGCTGGAGCACATGCTGCGCAACGCCGTGGACCATGGCCTGGAAAGCCGCGAAATGCGCCTGGCAGCGGGCAAGCCGGAGCTGGGTACCATCCACCTGAACTTGCTGCACGAAGGCGCCGATATCGTCATCGAAATGACCGACGACGGTGCCGGCGTGCCACTGGAGGCCGTACGGCGCAAGGCGATCAAACGCGGCTTGCTGGACCCGCAGGCGCACTTGAGCGACCACGAGATCCTGCAGTTCATCCTGCGCCCCGGCTTTTCCACCGCCGAGAAGATTACCCAGATCTCCGGGCGTGGCCTGGGCATGGACGTGGTGCACGAGGAGGTCAAGCAGCTGGGCGGTTCGATGAGCATCGAGTCGGCCCAGGGCAAAGGCGCGCGGTTCCTGATTCGCCTGCCGTTCACGGTGTCGATCAACCGCGCCCTGATGGTGCACCTGGGCGAGGAACAGTACGCCATCCCGCTCAATACCATCGAAGGCATCGTCCGCGTGCCGCCGGCCGAGCTGGCGGCGTGCTACCAACTGGACACGCCACGCTATGTGTATGCCGGCCACGAATACGAGTTGCGTTACCTGGGCGAGTTGCTGCAAGGCATGCCGCGCCCGAGCTTGCTGGGGCAAAGTGTGCCGCTGCCGGTACTGCTGGTGCATTCCAAGGAGCAGTCGTTCGCGATCCAGGCCGATGCCTTGTCACCCAGCCGCGAGATCGTGGTGAAAAGCCTGGGGCCGCAATTTGCCGCCGTTGCCGGGCTTTCCGGGGCGACGTTGCTGGGCGATGGGCGGGTCGTGCTGATTCTCGACCTGCTGGGCCAACTGCGTGGCCAGCAGCGCAGGTTGGCGCGCCTGCCCGGGGGCGGCAACCCGCGCCAGTTGCCCGGCCCGGTACCGCGCCGCGCCTTGCTGGTGATGGTGGTGGACGACTCGGTCACGGTGCGCAAGGTCACCAGCCGCCTGCTGGAACGCCACGGCATGAGCGTGCTCACGGCCAAGGACGGCGTCGATGCCATGGCGTTGCTGCAGGAGCACCGCCCCGATGTGCTGCTGCTGGACATCGAGATGCCGCGCATGGACGGCTTCGAAGTCGCTACGCGTATCCGCCGTGACGAGCGGCTCAAAGACCTGCCGATCATCATGATCACCTCGCGTACCGGGCAGAAGCACCGCGACCGGGCCATGGCGATTGGCGTGAACGAATACCTGGGCAAGCCGTACCAGGAGTCGTTGCTGTTGCAAAGTATCGCCCAGTGGAGCCAGACCCATGCTTGAACTGATTGCCGGCCAGCGCAGCAGCCTGACCGGGTTGTTGCTGCCCTTGGGTGACCGGACCCTGGTGCTACCGAACGTGGCGGTGGCCGAGTTGAGCGGCCAACGCAACCTGTTGTGCCAGCGCGGCGACCCGCCCTGGCACCTGGGCTGGATCGACTGGCGCCAGCAGCGCCTGCCGCTGATCGGTTTCGAGGCTGCCTGCGGTGGCGAAACACCGTGCGGGGAGCGGGCGCGGGTGGTGGTGCTCAATGCCTTGGGCGACACCGGCCTGCGCTACCTGGCATTGCTGCTGCAGGACATTCCGCGTTCCTGCAAGCTCGACAGCCAGCTCAACTATGTGGACGTGGCGCTGGGGCGGCTGGAGTTGGCCGCAGTGCAGGTGGGCGAGCAAGTGGCGCGGGTGCCGGACCTGGTTGCGCTGGAAAGGCTGGTGCGTGACGCGCAATTGCAATAGCAGCGCTCGAAGTTTCAAACTTGAAGTTGCGAGCTTGAGGGCGGTGTTCGTTTCACCGCGATCGGCTTGCAGCTTGCCGCTTGAAACTAGCCGCTCCTAGAGAGGTCTGTGTTTGCATGTATTACGGTGAACGCTTCAATGCCTGGACGCACCTGGTCGGTGCCATCCTGGCCAGCATCGGGGCCATCTGGCTGATCGTGGTTGCGGGTATGCAAGGTGACCCGTGGAAGATCGTCAGTTTCTCCATCTACGGCAGCACCTTGCTGTTGCTGTACAGCATCTCCACCCTCTACCACAGCACGCGCGGCCGGGCGAAGGTGATCATGCGCAAGCTCGATCACTTGTCGATCTATCTGCTGATTGCCGGCAGCTATACACCGTTTTGCCTGGTCAGCCTGCATGGCCCGTGGGGCTGGAGCCTGTTCGGCGTGGTCTGGGGGCTGGCAGTGATCGGCATGTTGCAGGAAATCAAGCCCCGCTCCGAAGCGCGGATCCTGTCGATCATCATCTACGCGGTGATGGGCTGGATCGTACTGGTGGCGGTCAATCCCTTGCTGCAGGCATTGGGCACCGCCGGCTTTGCCTGGCTCGCCGCCGGCGGAGTGTTCTATACCGTGGGCATCATCTTCTTCGCCCTCGACAGCCGCCTGCGCCACGCGCACGGTATCTGGCACCTGTTCGTGATCGCCGGCAGCCTTTTGCACTTCGTGGCGGTGTCGTTCTACGTGCGCTAGTTAAAAGTCGCCCCACAACTGCTGCGCCACCGACAGCGCCACTACCGGTGCGGTTTCGGTGCGCAGCACGCGCGGGCCGAGGCGTGCGGCCTGGAAGCCTGCGCTTTGCGCCTGCTCGACTTCAGCGTCGCCAAGGCCGCCTTCAGGGCCGATCAAGAAGGCCAGGGTGGCGGGCCTGGCATGGCTCGTGAGCGGCTCGGCCACCGGGTGCAGCACCAGCTTCAGCTCAGCCTGGGTGCTGCTCAGCCATTCGGCCAGGGTGGTGGGTGGGTTGATGGCCGGCAAGGTGGAGCGGCCGCATTGCTCACAGGCGCTGATTGCCACCTGGCGCCAGTGCGCCAGGCGCTTGTCGGCGCGCTCGTCTTTGAGGCGCACTTCGCAGCGCTCGCTGATGATAGGCGTGATGGCGTTGGCGCCCAGTTCGGTGGCTTTCTGGATCGCCCAGTCCATCCGCTCGCCGCGGGACAGGCCTTGGCCAAGGTGGATGTGCAAAGGCGAATCGGCCTGGCCGGCAAACGCCTGGTCGAGGCTGACGCGTACGGTTTTCTTGCCCACTTCAAGCAAATGGCCACGGTATTCCTGGCCGCTGCCATCAAACAGCTGCACGGCGTCGCCGGGGGCCATGCGCAAGACGCGGCCAATATAGTGGGCCTGGGCCTCGGGCAGGTCATGCTCGCCAAGGCTCAGGGGGGCATCGATGAAAAAGCGGGACAGTCTCATGTAGTGCTCGTTGGCAAAGGGAAACGCGCCCTGGGTCGGAGCGGCCTTGTGTCGCGAAAGGGCTGCACGATCAGCCCGGGTCGCGGAAGTCGGGGTGGAAGTTGGCCGGCACCGCCACGCTGATGCGCTCGCGGGTGGCAAGGTCGATACCTTCGCTGGCGACCTCGGCAAGGAAGTCGATCTGCTCGGGGGTGATCACGTACGGCGGCAGGAAGTACACCACGCTGCCCAACGGGCGCAACAGCGCGCCGCGGCTCAAGGCGTGTTCGAACACCTTCAGGCCCCGCCGCTGTTGCCAGGGGTAGGCGACCTTGCCCGCTTTGTCCTGGACCATCTCGATGGCCAGCGCCATGCCGGTCTGGCGGATTTCGGCCACGTGGGCGTGGTCGGCCAGGTGGGCGGTGGCGCTGGCCATGCGTGCGGCCAGGGCCTTGTTGGCCTCGATCACGTTGTCCTCGGCAAAGATGTCCAGGGTCGCCAGCGCCGCTGCGCACGCCAGCGGGTTGCCGGTGTAGCTGTGCGAGTGCAGGAACGCCCGCAGGGTCGGGTAATCGTCATAGAAGGCCTGGTACACCTTGTCGGTGGTCAGGCAGGCCGCCAGCGGCAGGTAGCCCCCGGTAAGGGCCTTGGACAGGCACAGGAAGTCTGGGCGGATGCCGGCCTGCTCGCAGGCGAACATCGTGCCGGTACGGCCAAAGCCCACCGCGATTTCGTCGTGAATCAGGTGCACGTCGTAGCGGTCGCAGGCCTCGCGCAACAGCTTGAGGTACACCGGGTGGTACATGCGCATGCCGCCGGCGCCCTGGATCAGCGGCTCCACGATCACCGCCGAAATGGTCTCGTGGTGCTCGGCCAGGGTCTGTTCCATGCTGGCGAACATGTTGCGCGAATGCTCTTCCCACCCCATGCCCTCGGGGCGCAGGTAGCAGTCCGGGCTCGGCACCTTGAGGGTATCGAGCAGCAGCGCCTGGTACGTCTCGGTGAACAGCGGCACATCGCCGACCGACATCGCGGCGATGGTTTCGCCGTGGTAGCTGTTGGTCAGGGTGACGAAGCGTTTCTTGCCTGGCTTGCCGACGTTCTGCCAGTAGTGGAAGCTCATCTTCAACGCGACTTCGATGCACGATGAGCCGTTGTCGGCGTAGAACACCCGGTCAAGCCCGGCCGGGGTCATGGCCACCAGGCGCTCGGACAGCTCGATCACCGGCTGATGGCTGAAGCCGGCCAGGATCACGTGTTCCAGCTGGTCGACCTGGTCCTTGATGCGCTGGTTGATGCGCGGGTTGGCGTGGCCGAACACATTGACCCACCAGCTGCTCACCGCGTCCAGGTAACGCTTGCCTTCGAAGTCTTCGAGCCATACGCCTTCACCGCGCCTGATCGGGATCAGCGGCAGCTGCTCATGGTCTTTCATCTGGGTGCAGGGGTGCCACAGGACCTTGAGGTCACGTTGCATCCACTGATCATTGAGGCCCATCGGCACTTCTCCTGGCTTTGCGGCGTGGTTCGACCGCGTAAGCCTAAGCAATGCCGCAGGGTAGGACAACCGCCGGGCGGCAGCAGGTAAAATTGTCAGTTGCCAAGGGCACTTGATATCACTGCGCTGGCAGGGCCGGCACGGCTGACGTATTCTTAACGCATCTCGCTCGGGGCATTTCTGCCCCTCCTCGTTCCTGTAACCTCTGACTCGGAGTTCGCCGACATGGCTGCTGCTTGGGTGCGCCTGTGCGCGTTGGTATTGATTGGTGTGTCCAGCGGCGCTGCGCTGGCGAAGGACAAGACACCCACGGCGATCGTCGTCGGCGGTGGCCTGGCGGGCCTTACGGCAGCCTATGAGCTGCAGAACAAAGGCTGGCAGGTGACCCTACTGGAGGCCAAGGCCAGCATGGGCGGGCGCTCTGGCCTTGCCACCAGCGAGTGGATCGGCAACGCCAAGGCGCAACCTGTGCTCAATGAGTACCTTGAGCGCTTCAAGCTCACGACCCTGTCGGCGCCAGAGTTCGTGCGCACCCCGGGTTACCT
>NZ_BCBD01000178.1:0-11265 GCF_001320345.1 Pseudomonas sp. NBRC 111127
TCCTACAACGACCGCGCAGTCCGTGATCTTTGCGTTATAATCCCGCCTTTTAGTCGCCACCCGCCCAAGCGGCCGCTGGCGCATCTCTACCGAATGAAGAGGCTAATCCCTTGGCATTGACGATTCTTGGCCTGTCCGGCGCCCTTAGCCATGACCCTTCCGCGGCCCTGTACATTGATGGCAAGCTGATTGCCGCCGCCGAAGAAGAGCGCTTCGTGCGTGACAAGCATGCGAAGAACCGCATGCCCTACGAGTCGGCGAAGTTCTGCCTGGAGCAGGCAGGCATCAAGCCATCCGACGTCGACGTGGTTGCCATCCCGTTCGCGCCCATCAGCCTGTTCGGCAAGGCGCGCTGGCACTATGCCAAGCGCTACTGGTACGCCCCGGATCGCGCCCTCGATGCCATCCTGATGGGCAACCGCCGCTACAAGCGCTACCGCAAGAAGATCGTCTGGTGCCTGGAGCAACTGGGCTTCGACCCGAAAAAGATCAAGATCGAGCCGGTCGAGCACCACCTGGCCCATGCTTCCAGCGCCTATCACTGCTCGGGCTTCAAGGAAAAAACGGCCATCCTCGGCATCGACGGTAAAGGCGAGTACGCCACCACCTTCTTTGGCTACGGCGAAAACGGCAAGATCCACAAGATCAAGGAATTCTTCGACCCGGACTCGTTGGGTGGCCTGTACGGTGCCATTACCGAGTTCCTTGGTTTCGAGATGCTCGATGGCGAGTTCAAGGTCATGGGCATGGCGCCGTATGGCGATGCCAGCAAATACGACTTCTCGCGCCTGGCCAGCTTCGAGAACGGTGAACTGGTGATCAACACTGAATACGCCAACGTCATCGGCCTGCGCCGCCACAAAGAAAAGGGCAAGGGCTTCTACTTCTCGCCCAAGCTGATCGAGTGGCTGGGGCCCAAGCGCGAAGGCGATATCGCCGACGAGCCGTACATCCATTACGCGGCCAGCATGCAGGCGTTGTTCGAGAAGATCGCCCTGCAGATGATCGACCACTACCTGGGCGACACCCTGCGCGAAACCGGCAAGCTGGCGTTTGCCGGCGGCTGCGCGCTGAACGTCAAGCTCAACCAGAAGATCATCGCCCGCCCGGATGTCAAAGAGCTGTTCGTGCAGCCGGCTTCCGGCGACGCCGGTACTGCGGTTGGCGCTGCGGCCTACGTGTCCCACGCCCGTGGCGTACCGGTCGAGAAGATGGAGCACGTATACCTCGGCCCGTCCTATTCCAACGAGGACGTGATCGCTGCCTGCGCTCGGCACCCGAATGCACCGGCGTGGCGCAAGCTCGACGACATGCCGCAGCGTATCGCCAAGATCATGGTCGATGGCAACCCGGTGGCCTGGTTCCAGGGCCGCATGGAGTTTGGCCCGCGCGCCTTGGGCGGGCGTTCGATCATCGGTTGCCCGAGCGTGCCGGGCGTCGCCAACCGTATCAACGAGCAGATCAAATTCCGCGAGCGCTGGAGACCTTTCTGCCCGTCGATGCTCGACACTGTCGCCCCGCAGATGATCAAGGTCGATCACCCGGCGCCGTTCATGACCTTCACCTTCGAAGTGGCTGAAGAGTGGAAAACCCGTGTGCCGGAGGTGGTCCACGAGGACGGCACCTCGCGTGCCCAGGTGCTCAAGCGCGAGTACAACCCGCGCTACTACGACATGATGAAGGCGCTCGAAGACCTGACCGGCAACGGCGTGTCGCTGAACACCTCGCTGAACCGCCGTGGCGAGCCGATGATCTGCTCGCCGACGGACGCCCTGAACATGTTCTTCGGCTCGGACCTGCAATACCTGATCATGGAAGACATCCTGGTTGTGAAGGACGGCGCTGCCGCCTATGACCAGCCGCTCTGAACCGCGCATCCTGCAGTTCTGCCATGGCTATGACGGGCCGTTTCTGGACTGTGCCCGTCAGTACGCCAGCCTGTTCCAGGGGCGTGGCTACCGGGTGACCACGGTGTTCCTCACGGGTGCCGCCGACCCGCAAGTAGCGGCGGGTTGCGCCTCGGACGAGGTGTTGTTCCTGGGCTTCAGCTCCAAGGCCGTGCGTGGTCTCAAGCTCGGCGCGATCCGCGCCCTGCGGCGGATTGCGGCCGAACGCAATTTTGCGTTCTGCATCGCCCACCGCTTCAAGCCGATCTATGTGGCGTTGCTGGCTACTGGCCTGCCGGTGATCGGCGTGCACCATGCCTTTGGTGACTACCAGCGCAAGGGGCGGCGCATTTTCGCCAACCTGTTCGGCAAACGCCTGAGCCTGCTCGGGGTGTCGGATGCCGTACGCGACGACATGCGTCGTTGCTTGCCGCAGTGGCCGGCCGAACGCATCCAGACGCTGTACAACCGTATCGACCTCGAGGCCCTGCAGGCGGCCCAGGTGCCGCGCGCCGAGGCGCGGCAGGCGCTGGGCCTGGATGCGCAGGCATGGATCGTCGGCAATGTCGGCCGGCTGCACCCGGACAAGGACCAGGCCACGCTGTTGCGCGGTTTTGCCCAGGCACTGCCTGGGCTGCCGGCCGGCGCCCGGCTGGCGATCCTTGGCAAGGGGCGGCTGGAAGGCAAGCTCAAGGCCCTGGCTGGCGAACTGGGTATTGCCGGGCAGGTCGACTTCCTTGGCCAGGTGCCGGACGCGCGCCGTTACTTCCGGGCTTTCGACGTGTTCGCCCTGAGCTCCGACCATGAGCCGTTCGGTATGGTCCTGCTCGAGGCCATGGTAGCCGGGGTGCCCGTGTTGGCCACCGCCTGTGGCGGTGCCCGCGAGGTGGTCGAGGGCGTTGGCGTGCTGTTCCCGCTGGGCGACCCCGGGCAGTTGGCCCAGGGCCTGGAACATATGGCCGTGCTCGACGGGCAGCAGCGCCAGGCCTGTGCCGAACACATGCTGCAACGCCTGCGTGAGCGCTTTTCCGACCAGGCCGTGCGCGAGGCTTTCTGGCAACTGCCGCAGGTGCGTGCGCTGGTGGGGCAGGCGTGATGCTCAATCGTATTCAGGCTTGGCGCGAACGCGGCTGGCAAGTGATCGACGCCCACGCCTATGCCCAGGCGTGGGCCCGCTTTGGCGGCAGCGTCGCGACTCACCCGCTGGTGGTCGAGCAACTGGCTGACCTGGCGCAGATACCCGTGCGCTACCTTGGCTGGCACCAGAATGGCGAGCTGAAAGCCGCCATTGCGACCTGGGGGCGCCACCTGGCGCTGTCCAAGGACGTGCTCAAACGCGCCGGCAAGAAAGCCCTGTTCGACCTCGGCAACGCCGAAATCATCCTGCCGGCCGCACCCGATGCCGGCGCACCGCTGCGTCACAGCGCGCGCTACCTGTCCGAACTGAACCAGGGCCGCTTCAGCGGGCTCAAGGTGCAGAAGGAACAGCTGGCCATGGCCCGCGCGCACGAAGACCTGTCGAAGAAGTTCCGCTACAACCAGCGCCGCGAGCTGCGCCTGCTGGAAGAGGCGGGCGGGGTGGTGCGCCCGATCAGCGCGTTCAGCGCACAGGAAATCGCCAGCATGTACTGCGACCTGTTCCAGCGCCGCTGGGGCTTCCCGGCCACCGGTGCAGAGCGCATGGCCGATGTACTGGAGCGGCTGCGTGAGCTGCTGATCGGCTCGGTACTGCTGCTGGACGGCAAGCCGATAGCGATCCAGCTGGTGTACCGCGTCGAGGCACCGCAGTGGGTCAGCGTGGAGTACATCAACGGCGGTGTCGACCCCGAAACCAAGGCCTTCAGCCCAGGTAGCGTGTTGAGCTTCCTCAACACCCAGGCGGCCTGGGACGATGCCCGAGCGCGCAACAAGCCGCTGCGGTTCTCGTTCGGTCGTGCCGACCGCGAGTACAAGGAGCGTTGGTGCAACCCCGTGCCGGTGTACCAGGCATGAGTCGCAAGCAGCAGTTGCTCAAGCGCCACCGGCGCAACAAACGCCTGGCGCTGCTGGCTGGGCTTGCTGGGCTGGTCGCCTTGGGCCTGGCCACCTGGTGGTGGCTGCCGCTTTTGCTGTTACCGCTGCTGTGGGCTGCGCATGAGGCGTGGTTTGCCGATCATCTGTTCTACACCCCGGGCGAAGATTACGCCTACGACTTCGGGGAGCACACCCGGCCTGTGGCCGCGCGCTTGCAGGCCGGTCTGCTCAAGGCCGACTGCGTGCTGCAGGGCGGGGAAACCCTGGTGCTCGAACTGCACATAAAAAGCAGTTGGCTGGGGCGTTTTCTCGATCCGCGGGTCGAACTGCTGGCGGGCGAGCAGACCGACCAGCAAACCTTCGAGCGCGGTGTCGCTGGCTTGCGTTATCTCAACCTCACCGGCCTGGCCGCGCCCCTGCAGGCCGGCACACTGCGCTTGCGTGGCCGGCATTGCCGGCTGCTGGGCCAGCCGCGCTTGTGGATAACCCCGGCGGTCGAACTGCAACGGCGGCGGGTAATGGTGATTGCCCCCCATGCCGATGACGCCGAGTTGGCCGCCTACGGGCTGTACAGCCAAGCGCAGGAAGCCTGGGTGGTCACGCTGACCGCCGGTGAAATCGAGGCCGAGCATTATCGACAGATGGGCCTGGGCAAGGCCGAAGCCGCTCGCCTGAAAGGTCGCCTGCGCGCCTGGGACAGCATTGCCGTGCCGCGCTGGGCCGGGGTGGCGGAGTCTCGTTGTGTGCAGTTGGGCTACTTCTGCCTGCAATTGCCTGCCATGCAGGCGGCGCCCGATCGGCCTGCGGTGTCTCGTGAAGCCGACATGGCCGATATCCGCCCGTTCCGCCAGTTCAACCCGTTCCCGCTGCCCGCCGACCAGGACGGTGCCCCTACCTGGCACAACCTGTTGGCCGACTTGCGGGCTGTGCTCGAGTTGGCCAGGCCCGAAGTGCTGGTGCTGCCGCACCCCCAGCTGGACCCGCACCCCGATCACGTCTGCGCCCAGGCCGCCGTGCTCGAAGCCTTGCAGGGGCTGGCCTGGAAGCCACAGACCCTGCTGTGCTACGCCAACCACCTGCATGACAACGATCGCTGGCCAATGGGCGATAGCGGTGACGGCGTGGCGTTGCCGCCGCAGTTGAGCGCGGATCAGGCCTGGGCCCCCTGCAGCCTGGTACTGGACCTGGCCAGCCAGCGTGACAAGGCGATGGCGCTGGGCATGATGCACGACCTGCAACCGCCAGCCCCCTTCAAGCGTCGCCTGCGCCGCTTGCTGCAACGGTGGCTGGCCGGTCGCCGCCCGTCGCCTTATGGGGAGAACGAGTTCTTCCGCAAGGCGGTGCGCCGGCATGAGCTGTTCTGGCGGCGTGAGCTGTAAAACTGACCGCGTTGGCGCAGAGCGCCCAAGGAACATGATGAAAGTCCTATTTCTGGTACAGAAGGAACAGCGCGCGATCCTGGATCGCCTGTACGACGGCGTCGCGGCCAACTGCGAATGCGACCTGCGCTGGTTGACCAGCGAAGACCAACGCAACCTGCGCCGCTACTTCAAGCGCCACGTGCAGGTCGAGCGCTATGACCGCATTGTTTTCTTTCTGCGCTTCAAGCAGGAAATCCGCCAGGTCGCGTTCATTCGTACCGTGCCGAACCTGGTCATACTCGAGCACGACGCCTACCAGAACTACATCCCGTGCAAGTACACCGGCAAGTTCAGCGCCCACTACCGGCAACTGCCATGGACGCGTGTGATCAGCTCTGGCTACATGGTCAGCGAGCGCCTGCGCCAGGAAGGCTTCGATGCGGTATTCGTGCCCAAGGGTTATGACGAGCAGTTGCTGGCTGACCAAGGGCGCGAGCGCGATATCGAACTGGCCTTCGTCGGCAGTGTCAACAGCGTGGCCTACAGCGGCCGCAAGGCGCTGCTGGACGAGTTGGGGCAGGTCGAGGACCTGCTGGTAACCCGCACCAAGTCGGGCGAAGACTATTGCAACACGCTCAACCGAATCCGGTTTTTCGTCAGCGCCGATGTCGGCATGGGCGAATACATGATCAAGAATTTCGAGGCCATGGCCTGCGGCTGTGTACTGCTGGCCTATGACCAGGGCGAGCAGGAAAACCGTGCGTTGGGTCTACAGGACATGCACAACGTGGTGTTGTATGACACCATCCCGACCCTTCAGGCCAAGCTGCGACGCTTGCGTGCCGAGCCTGAGCTGGCGCGGCAGATTGCCGAAAACGGCCGCCATCTGGCGGTTTCCCGTTTCAGCTTCGGCGCTGTAGGCCGTAGCATCGTCGAGCACATGCGCCCAGCGCTCAGGCCCCGCCCGCCATTATCAGCATGGCAGCGGCTGCGCCTGAAGCTGGGCTTCTAACATAAGAGCTTTGGCGCCCAGGAACGGGCGTTGAAAGCCGACAGTCGCAACGCGGGGGGAGTCCGGTGCGCTTTTCAAATGAGAGTGATGTCACGCTTGTAGTGACCAGTTGTGGGCGGTTCGACCTGCTCAAAGACACCCTTGAGAGTTTCGATCGCTACAACACGGCGCCCATCCGCGAGGTATTCATCACCGAAGATTCAGGTGACGATGCCGTGCATGACGCTGTGCCAGAGCACTGGAAACCGCACTGCAAGGTGTTCGTCAACCGGCCCAAGCTAGGCCAACTGGCGTCTATCGACCTGGCCTACAGCCACGTCAAGACGCCCTACATCTTCCACTGCGAGGACGATTGGCACTTCTATCGCCAAGGCTTCGTCGAGGACTCGCAGGCCATTCTGGCTGCCAGCCCCAACCTGCTGCAGGTGTGGCTGCGCAGCCACGCCCACGACCTGGCCGTGCACAGCCCGTACATTCACCTCGGGGATCGTCAGGTGATCGCCGGCGTGCCGTGCTATCCCCTGTTGTCGGACAAGGCCGAATGGCAGGCGTTTTCGTTGAACCCCGGCCTGCGGCGGTTGAGCGATTACCAGCGCTGTGCGCCATTTGCCGCCTATGCTGGAGAAAAGGCGCTGTCCCGGCGTTATGCCGAGCTCAACCTGACAGCGGTCACGCTGGAAGGTGATGCGGTATTGCACACTGGGTTCGGTAATCACGTGACCGTACCCATTGAAGTGGAGCGCAAGGCCAAGCGCCGTCAGCGCGACCGGATGAAGCTGGCATTGACGCTGGTGGCCGGGGCCTTGATCGGCGCAGGTATTACCGTTTTTGTACAGTAACAACGCAGTCATGCCCTCGATTGCCCGCAGCAAGCCCCCCCCGACAACGTCGATTGATGCTGGCCGAGCGATGTCTCGGCTGACCTCAACGCGCGAGCAGGGCGCCCTCGAATGCAGCGAGGGGGAAGCGCTCGCCGAGGTTTTCCCGCTCTATGTAACGCACCATGTGCTGCACATTGCGACGGATCATGCGCGCTGACAGCGGCGGCCGCAGGAAGCGCATGTCGGCTACGTCGATCAGGCCCAGGCGCTGGTCAGGGGTTACCACCACGTTGCCCAGGTGCAGCGAGCGGAAATACACACCGCTGCGGTGCAACTGGCGGATCAGTTCGATCAGGCGCGGCAGGTAGATATCCCAGCTGAAACCTTCATCCCGAGACATTTGCAGCAAGGTGCGCCCCGGCAGAGGGCGATACAGCACCGCGGTGCGGCCTGGCATGTCGAGCTTGTGTTGGCTGATCACCTCTAGGGTGGGAATGCCCAGTTGTGCCAGGCGCGCAGCGTTGTCGACGAAGCGCTGCGAGTACGGGCGCAGCAGTGCAGATGAAATCAGACGTTTTCTACGAAAAACCTTGAGGAAATTACCATCTGCGAGCAGGTAGACTTTGGCGCCATGGCTGTCTGCCTCAAGCACCTGGGCGCCGTGTGTCAGCTGGTCGAAGTCGACCTGGTTGAGCCGCGAGCATTGCATGAATAGGGCCTTGTCGTCTGGCGAGCAAAATGACCGGCAATAATGCCGAAAATAATGCGGTAGCACCATGCATGGTGTCTTCGATTCATCGGGTAGGAAACAGGCTCGCCCACACAGCCCTGTAGCTCGGCCTTGCGATGATGCTGCCATGGGGGCGTGCCGAAAATGACGCCTGTGGTAAAATTTCCGGTTCAACCTGAACAGCGAGCTTGATAATGGCCGAAACACCGCGACCGGCGGAGCACACTTCCAGCCTGAAGATCTACTTCCGGCTGCTGGGCTATGTGAAACCCTACGTCGGCATTTTCCTGCTGAGCATCATCGGTTTCGTGATCTTCGCCTCGACCCAGCCGATGCTGGCCGGCATCCTCAAATATTTCGTCGATGGGCTGAGCAACCCCGAAGCGGTGTTGTTCCCCAACGTGCCGTACCTGCGCGACCTGCAATTGCTTCAGGCCGTGCCGCTGCTGATCATCCTGATCGCCGCCTGGCAAGGCCTGGGCTCGTTCCTTGGTAACTACTTCCTGGCCAAGGTCTCCCTGTGCCTGGTGCACGACCTGCGGGTGGAGTTGTTCAACAAACTGCTGGTGTTGCCTAACCGCTACTTCGACAACCACAACTCCGGGCACTTGATTTCACGCATCACCTTCAACGTGACCATGGTCACCGGCGCTGCCACCGATGCCATCAAGGTAGTGATCCGCGAAGGCCTGACCGTGGTGTTCCTGTTCGCCTACCTGCTGTGGATGAACTGGCACCTGACCCTGGTGATGGTCGCCATCCTGCCGGTCATCGCGGTAATGGTCAGCGTTGCCAGCAAGAAATTCCGCAAGCAGAGCAAGAAGATCCAGGTAGCCATGGGCGACGTCACCCACGTTGCCTCGGAAACCATCCAGGGCTATCGCGTGGTTCGCAGCTTCGGTGGCGAGGCCTATGAGGAGCAGCGTTTCGGCAAGGCCAGCCTGAGCAACACCGACAAGCAGCTGCGCATGACCAAGACCGGTTCGCTGTACACGCCGGTGTTGCAACTGGTGATCTACACCGCCATGGCCGCGTTGATGTTCCTGGTGCTGTTCCTGCGGGGCGAGTCCACCGCCGGCGACCTGGTCGCCTACATCACCGCTGCCGGCCTGTTGCCCAAGCCGATTCGCCAGTTGTCGGAAGTCAGCTCGACCATCCAGAAGGGCCTTGCAGGTGCCGAAAGCATCTTCGAGCAACTGGACGAAGCCCCTGAGCTGGACACCGGTACGGTCGAGAAGGAGCGTGTGGAAGGGCACCTGGAAGTGCGCAACCTCAGCTTTACCTACCCCGGTACCGACCGCGAGGTGCTGAGCGACATCAGCTTCACTGCCGAGCCCGGGCAAATGATCGCCCTGGTTGGCCGCTCGGGCAGTGGCAAGTCGACGCTGGCTGCGCTGATCCCGCGCTTCTATCACCACAGCAAAGGGCAGATTCTGCTCGATGGCGTGGAGATCGAGAACTATCGCCTGCGCAACCTGCGCCGCCATGTGTCGCAAGTGACCCAGCATGTCACCCTGTTCAACGACACCGTGGCCAACAACATCGCCTACGGCGACCTGGCCGGCGCCCCGCGCGCAGACATCGAAGCCGCGGCGGCCGATGCCTACGCCAAGGAGTTCGTCGACCGTCTGCCGAAGGGCTTCGATACCGAAGTCGGTGAAAACGGCGTGCTGCTGTCCGGCGGTCAGCGCCAGCGCCTGGCAATTGCCCGTGCACTGCTGAAAAACGCCCCACTGCTGATTCTCGACGAGGCCACCTCTGCCCTGGACACCGAGTCCGAGCGGCATATCCAGGCGGCGCTGGACCACGTGATGCAGGGGCGGACCACGCTGGTCATCGCCCATCGCCTGTCCACCATCGAGAAGGCCGACCAGATTCTGGTGATGGATCAGGGCCGGTTGGTGGAGCGCGGTACCCATGCCGAGTTGCTTGCGGCAAATGGCCATTATGCCCGCCTGCATGCCATGGGCCTGGATGAGCCGGCCAAGGCCGACATCACCTGAACCCTCCTTGATCGGGGCCGTCATGGCCCCGATTGTCACGGGAATTTTCCATGGGCTATCTGGCCGTAAAGCCATTGACGACCCTGTGCTAATATCCTGCCCCTGTTCATTATTTCCATATGGGTTGCCCATGAAGTTGTCCATGCCGCGTTTCGATCAAGCCCCGGTACTGGTGGTCGGCGATGTCATGCTCGACCGCTACTGGCATGGCGGTACTTCGCGTATTTCGCCCGAGGCGCCAGTGCCGGTGGTCAAGGTCGATCAGATCGAGGATCGCCCCGGCGGTGCGGCCAACGTTGCCTTGAACATTGCCGCGCTGGGCGCCCCCGCGTCGCTGATCGGCGTCACCGGCCAGGACGAGGCCGCCGACAGCCTGGCCAATAGCCTGCAGGCTGCCGGGGTGCGCTCGGTGTTCCAGCGCATTGCCCACCAGCCGACCATCGTCAAGCTCCGGGTCATGAGCCGACACCAGCAACTGCTGCGTATCGATTTCGAAGAGCCCTTCGCCACCGACCCGCTGTCGCTGGCCAGCGAGGTCGACAACCTGCTCGATGGGGTCAAGGTGCTGGTCTTGTCCGACTACGGCAAGGGTGCGCTGAAAAACCACCAGGCCCTGATCCAGGCGGCCCGGGGCAAGGGCATTCCGGTGCTGGCCGACCCCAAGGGCAAGGATTTTTCCATCTACCGTGGCGCCAGCCTGATCACCCCCAACCTCAGCGAGTTCGAGACCATCGTGGGTCGATGCGTCGATGAGGGCGACCTGGTCGCCAAGGGTTTGCAGCTGCTTCAGGACCTGGACCTGGGCGCCTTGCTGGTCACCCGTGGCGAGCACGGCATGACCCTGCTGCGCGTTGGCCAGCCAGCGCTGCATTTGCCGGCGCGGGCGCGCGAAGTGTTCGACGTTACCGGGGCTGGCGATACCGTCATCTCCACCCTGGCCGCCGCGATTGCCGCCGGTGAGGACTTGCCCCACGCAGTGGCCCTGGCCAACCTGGCGGCAGGTATCGTGGTCGGCAAGTTGGGTACCGCCGCCATCAGTGCCCCTGAACTGCGCCGTGCGATCCAGCGTGAGGAAGGCTCCGAGCGCGGTGTGCTGGGCCTGGAACAGCTGCTGCTGGCCATCGATGACGCGCGGGCGCACAAGGAGAAGATCGTTTTCACCAACGGTTGCTTCGATATCCTGCATGCCGGGCACGTAACCTACCTGGAGCAGGCGCGGGCCCAAGGCGATCGCCTGATCGTGGCCGTCAACGACGATGCTTCGGTCAGCCGCCTGAAAGGGCCGGGCCGGCCGATCAACAGCGTCGACCGGCGCATGGCCGTGCTGGCCGGGCTGGGTGCGGTGGACTGGGTGATCAGCTTCTCCGAGGGTACCCCGGAGAACCTGCTGAGCCAGGTCAAGCCGGATGTGCTGGTCAAGGGGGGGGACTACGGCATCG
>NZ_BCBD01000179.1:0-11249 GCF_001320345.1 Pseudomonas sp. NBRC 111127
GTCGGGCAATGCGGCGCTCAATGGCGTACCTGTGCAGGTCGAGGCCGCTTGAGCGATGGCAAGGCCGAGCATGCTGCTCGGCTTTCCGTTACAATGCCTCACCGTGCCGACGATCGCGTCGGAAAGTTCAGCTGAGGTGCTAGATGGATATCATCGATACGATCAAAGAGCAGATTGCCAACAACACCATTCTGCTTTACATGAAAGGTTCGCCGAATGCCCCGCAGTGCGGGTTCTCGGCCAAGGCATCGCAGGCTGTGATGGGGTGTGGCGAGAAGTTCGCCTACGTCGACATCCTGCAGAACCCGGAAATCCGCGCCAACCTGCCAAAGTACGCCAACTGGCCGACTTTCCCGCAGCTGTGGGTGGCCGGTGAGCTGGTCGGCGGTAGCGACATCATGCTGGAAATGTTCGAAAAGGGTGAGCTACAGGCCCTGATCAAGGACGCCGCCGCCAAGGCCAAAGCTGCCGAAGCCTGATTTCGGCAAGCATGAAAAAACCCGCTGATCGCGGGTTTTTTTATGCAGCGGGTGATTACTCTTCGCCCATCTGCGATTGCAGGTAGTTTTCGATACCGATCTTGTCGATCAGCCCCAGCTGGGTTTCCAGCCAGTCGATATGTTCTTCCTCGGACTCGAGGATATCTTCCAGCATGTCACGCGAGCCGAAGTCACCCGCGGTTTCGCAGTGGGCGATGGCGGCCTTGAGATCGGCCAGGCCCTTGTGTTCGAGCTTAAGGTCGCACTCAAGCATTTCCTTGGTGTGCTCGCCGATCAACAGCTTGCCCAGGTCCTGAACGTTAGGGATGCCTTCGAGGAAGAGAATACGCTTGATCAACTTGTCAGCGTGCTTCATCTCGTCGATCGATTCCTTGTACTCGTGCTTGCCGAGTTTGTTCAGGCCCCAATCTTCGTACATGCGTGCGTGCAGGAAATACTGGTTGATCGCGACCAGCTCGTTTCCGAGGATCTTGTTGAGATGCTGGATGACGCTTACGTCGCCTTTCATTTGGGTTCCTGCCCTGTAGAAGTGTGCCAATAGCAGGAAGTTTGAGCCCGATGCGCAAGTGTGTCAAACCTAAGTGATTGAATAATAAATGAAAATTAATAGGAATAAGAATGTTTGTGAACCGCGTTGGTGCCCTAACTTATTGATATGTAGGCATAAAAAAACCGGACACTAGGTCCGGTTCTTGGAAATTCTGGTTTCAGGCGGTGGTGAATTCTACCGGGTAGGGCAGCGCGGCCTGGCTGACCTGCAGCTCGGTCAGGGTTTCGCGGACTACCTGCTTGGCCAGGCAGGCACATTTGCCACACTGGCTGGCGACATTGGTCGCGGCTCGCACATCCTTGTAACTGCAGCATCCTTCATAGATCGCGTCGCGGATCTGTCCGTCAGTAACGCCGACACAAAGACACACATACATAAGGGCTGACCATCGCTGGTTGAGTCGATGGGTTGGAGCTTAATGTTAATGAGAATGCTTGTCAAAGCACTTTCTGCAAGGCCTGTGCTTGAGCGACCGGCGGTTGCCTGCTCGTTGGATTCGGCCTGTCATCAGAAGCCGTGTATGATGGTCGCCTTTGTTGGATGTCGGGCAGGCCCGTCTGGCCCGGCAAACGGTTCTACACCCTCATCAGGAGATTACAATGAGCGTACTCGTTGGTAAGAAAGCCCCCGATTTCACCGTACCGGCCGTGCTGGGCAATGGCGAGATCGTCGACAGCTTCAACCTGGCTTCGGCCTCCAAGGGCAAGTACGGCCTGGTGTTCTTCTACCCGCTGGACTTCACCTTCGTCTGCCCGTCCGAGCTGATCGCCCTGGACCACCGCATCCCTGATTTCCAGGCGCGCAACGTAGAAGTGATCGGCGTGTCCATCGACTCGCACTTCACTCACAACGCCTGGCGCAACACCCCGGTCAACAACGGCGGCATCGGCCAGGTGAAGTACACCCTGGCTGCCGACATGACCCACGAAATCTGCAAGGCCTACGACGTTGAGTCCGAAGGTGGCGTGGCCTTCCGTGGTGCCTTCCTGATCGACACCAACGGTGTTGTTCGTTCGCAGATCGTCAACGACCTGCCGCTGGGCCGTAACATGGACGAACTGCTGCGCCTGGTCGACGCCCTGCAATTCCACGAAGAGCACGGCGAAGTCTGCCCGGCCAACTGGAAAAAAGGCGACAAAGGCATGAATGCTTCGCCAGAAGGCGTAGCCGCCTACCTGAGCGAGAACGCCGGCAAGCTGTAATTGCGGCGCGCATGAAAAACCGGCCCTGGTGGCCGGTTTTTTTGTGCCTGGGTGGTGGCTGCGGGCTTGTGTTGCGAAAGGGCCGCCAGGCGGCCCCCAGGTCAATCGTTGAAGTCGCGCCAGCCGCCCAGGTCCTTCCAGCGGTTGACGATGCCGCAGAACAGCTCCGCCGTTTTCTCGGTGTCGTACCGCGCCGAGTGCGCTTCACGCCCATCGAAGTCGATGTCGGCGCTTTGGCAAGCCCGCGCCAGTACGGTCTGGCCATAGGCCAGGCCGGCCAGGGTGGCCGTGTCGAAGCTGGAAAACGGGTGGAACGGGTTACGCTTCACGTCATTGCGCGCCACGGCCGCGTTGAGGAAGCCGAGGTCGAAGCTGCTGTTATGGCCGACCAGAATCGCCCGCTTGCAGCCATTGGCCTTCAGGGCCTTGCGCACACCGCGGAAAATATCGGTCAGCGCGGTTTCCTCGCTGACTGCCATGCGCAGCGGATGGTCGAGCTTGATGCCGGTGAACTCCAGCGCGGCCGCCTCGATGTTCGCGCCTTCGAACGGCTCCACCCGGTGGAAGTACGTGTGCTCGGGGAACAGGAAGCCTTTCTCGTCCATGCCGATGGTCACTGCAGCAATTTCCAGCAAGGCATCGGTGGCGCTGTTGAAGCCGCCCGTTTCCACGTCCACTACAACCGGCAGGTAACCGCGGAAGCGCTCAGCCATTGGATGGCGCGACCCGCTGTTGCCTTGGCTTTCCAGGTCGTCTTCGTAGAGGTCTTCGCTCACGCGTTTTCCTCCAGCAGGCGCCAGCGCAATTTCTCGCCAGCGCGCAGCGGCACCACGGTTTGCTCGCCGAATGGCAGGCTCTGCGGGGCGGTCCATTCTTCGCGGACCAGGGTGATGGTGTCGGTATTCGCCGGCACGCCATAGAAAGCTGGGCCGTGCAGGCTGGCGAAACCTTCCAGCTTGTCCAGCGCGTTGCGTTGCTCGAACGCTTCGGCGTACAGCTCGATAGCCGCGTAGGCGGTGTAGCAGCCGGCGCAGCCGCAGGCCGCTTCCTTGGCGTGACGGGCGTGCGGGGCCGAGTCGGTACCGAGGAAGAACTTCGGGTTGCCGCTGGTGGCTGCATCCAGCAGGGCCACCTGGTGGGTGTTGCGCTTGAGGATCGGCAGGCAGTAGAAGTGCGGGCGAATGCCACCGACCAGCATGTGGTTGCGGTTGTACAGCAGGTGTTGCGCGGTGATGGTCGCGCCAACATTGGCCGGTGCTTCGGTGACGAACTGCGCGGCATCGCTGGTGGTAATGTGTTCGAACACCACTTTCAAGGCCGGGAAGCGCTCGACCAGGCGGCGCATGTGCTCGTCGATGAAGCGCTTCTCGCGGTCGAACACGTCGATTTCGCTGCGGGTCACTTCGCCGTGCACCAGCAGCGGCATGCCGACCTCCGCCAATGCCTCGATGGCCGGGAAGATATTGTCGATGCTGGTCACGCCCGAATCGGAATTGGTGGTGGCGCCCGCCGGGTACAGCTTGGCGGCATACACGATACCGCTGGCCTTGGCGGCACGCACATCTTCCGGGCTGGTACGGTCGGTGAGGTACAGGACCATCAGCGGCTCGAAGCGGCTGCCTGCCGGGCGGGCAGCGAGGATGCGTTCACGGTAGGCACCGGCCTCGGCGGCGTTGCGCACCGGCGGAACCAGGTTGGGCATGATGATGGCGCGGGCGAAAGTACGCGCCACATCGCCAACGGTGTGGGGCAGGACGGCACCATCACGCAGATGGATGTGCCAGTCGTCGGGGCGCAGGAGGGTCAGGCGATCGGACATTGGGGATTCCAGGCGGGTCGAACTCAAGCCCCAATGCTACCGGAAAACCCTGGGCCGAGCACGGCTATCAAGTTTTCCGGTTGGCGTCCGATAGCCTGCAGGTAAGCCGTTGAAATTGTGGAGCCGCCCGTGCGCCAGCGTTACCTGACCCTGTTGACCCTGTTCGCGAGCCTGCCGGCTGCCGCGCTGACTTTTCAGACGCGCATGGAGAACATTGCCTGGAAGGTCGAGGGTGACCCGTTCGAGTGCCGGCTGATCCAGCCGATCGATGGCTTTGGCAGTGGTGAGTTCGTACGCCGGGCGGGCGAGCAGGCAGTGTTCCAGCTGCGCTCGGCCAGCAACATACTGGGGGCCGGCACTGCCAGCCTGCTGGCGGCGGCGGCGCCGTGGCAACCCGGTCGTGGTGATATCAACCTGGGTAGCGTGCGCATGGCCCGTACCGGCGTGTTGTTCAGTTCGTCGCAAGGCCAGGCCAGCCGCCTGATCAATGGCTTGCTCGACGGGCGCAGCACGGTGGTGCGCAGCTTTGCGGGCGAAGCTGGCCGGCCGATGGAGGTGCGGGTACTGCCGGTGAGCTTTGCCAAGGCCTACAGCGATTACCAGGTGTGTGCCGCCAAGCTGCTGCCCATGAACTACGATCAGGTGCGCCAGACCCAGGTCGGTTTCCCGGGCGGGGGCATCGAACTGGATGACGCGGCCAAGGCCAGGCTGGATGTGATTCTCGAATACATGAAGGCCGACCCTTCGGTGAACCATGTCGAGCTCAACGGTCACTCCGACAACAGCGGTAATCGCCTGACCAACCGCGACCTGTCACGCCGCCGGGCGCTGGCGGTGGCGGACTACTTCAAGGCTCATGGCATCAAGGATGAGCAGATCACCGTACGCTTCCACGGCGAGCGCTACCCGGTGGCCAAGAACAACACTGCAGCCAACCGGGCGCGGAATCGGCGGGTGAACATCGAGCTGGACCGGGTGGTGGTGCCTGAAAAACCGGTGGAGAAACCGACCGAGCAAGTCCCCCCTGCTGCTGCTGCTGCTGCTGCTGCTGCTGCTGCGCCGGCCAGGCAACCTTGAGGTTGGACAGCCGCGTGCACCGCAGGCCCTTGACTTGCCTGCCTCACTACCGTCCGTCGCCCCTGTGAAAGTTCTTGTCGCTTTGTCGTCAGAAGCTGTCGCGCCACTGTAAATTTATCGTTAACGCCGTTAGAATCGGTCCTTTTCCGTACAACCCCGTGGAGTGATGGCATGGCGGACGTAAAAAAGGTCGTACTGGCGTATTCCGGCGGCCTTGATACTTCGGTGATTCTCAAGTGGCTGCAGGATACCTACAACTGCGAAGTGGTGACTTTCACCGCTGACCTGGGTCAGGGCGAAGAGGTCGAACCGGCCCGCGCCAAGGCTCAGGCAATGGGTGTTAAAGAGATCTACATCGACGACCTGCGCGAAGAGTTCGTGCGTGATTTCGTGTTCCCGATGTTCCGCGCCAACACCGTCTACGAAGGCGAGTACCTGCTGGGTACTTCCATCGCCCGCCCGCTGATCGCCAAGCGCCTCATCGAAATCGCCAACGAAACCGGCGCAGACGCCATTTCCCATGGCGCTACCGGCAAGGGCAACGACCAGGTGCGTTTCGAGCTGGGTGCCTACGCGCTCAAGCCTGGCGTCAAGGTCATCGCCCCATGGCGTGAGTGGGACCTGCTGTCCCGCGAGAAGCTGATGGACTACGCCGAAAAGCACGGTATCCCGATCGAGCGCCACGGCAAGAAGAAGTCGCCGTACTCGATGGACGCCAACCTGCTGCACATCTCCTACGAAGGCGGTGTTCTGGAAGACACCTGGACCGAGCACGAAGAGGACATGTGGCGCTGGAGTGTCTCGCCTGAGAACGCCCCGGACCAGGCCACCTACATCGAACTCACCTACCGCAACGGCGACATCGTTGCCATCGACGGTGTCGAGAAAACCCCGGCAACCGTTCTGGCCGACCTGAACCGCATCGGCGGTGCCAACGGCATCGGCCGCCTCGACATCGTCGAAAACCGTTATGTCGGTATGAAGTCGCGTGGCTGCTACGAGACGCCTGGCGGCACCATCATGCTCAAGGCCCACCGTGCCATCGAGTCGATCACCCTGGACCGTGAAGTTGCTCACCTCAAAGACGAGTTGATGCCCAAGTACGCCAGCCTGATCTACACCGGTTACTGGTGGAGCCCGGAGCGCGTGATGCTGCAGCAGATGATCGACGCTTCGCAGGTCAACGTGAACGGTGTGGTGCGGCTGAAGCTGTACAAAGGCAATGTCACCGTGGTTGGCCGTAAATCGGATGATTCGCTGTTCGATGCCAACATCGCCACCTTCGAAGAAGATGGCGGCGCCTACAACCAGGCCGACGCTGCTGGCTTCATCAAGCTCAACGCCTTGCGTATGCGCATTGCCGCCAACAAGGGCCGTTCGCTGCTCTGATTGCTGGCCTGTGCCATGAAAGAACCCGGCTGCGGCCTAATGCCTGTCGGTTAAGCGTTACTGGGGCTGCTTTGCAGCCCTTCGCGGGCACGCCCGCTCCCACACGTTTAGCGCTGAACGCAAGAAATGCGCTATCCCCTGTAGGAGCGGGCGTGCCCGCGAAGGGTCGCGAAGCGGCCCCAAATTACTTAACTGACTGGCATTAGGCTGCGGCCGGGTTTTTTGTGCCTGCTCGAAATGAAGAGTTTCAGCTGCATGGGTTCGCGGCCTCACTGCCCAGTGGGCTGATGGACAATTGCGCGCATTGGCCTTTATCCACATTGCAAAAGCGCCAGGTGCGGGGTGGCGTTGGTGGTAGCGCAAGCGCTTGCAACAGTTGCTGTTCCATCAGGCGACAGGCATCCGGGCCAGAAAACATGAAGGTGACGGGCTCGCCTGGCAACCCCTCCTGCGGCATGGCAGCGAGGGCTTCACTGCTGGGTGGGGGCGCGCTGTCCGCTGCTGCCTTATTGGGTAGTGGGCTGTAGAACGACTTATAGTTGAAGTTGAGTGTCAGGAAAAACAGCGCGGTCAGGAAGAACGGAAAGCCCACCAGGAACCAGGTATAGAGCTTCTGGCTGGACTCGCTGAGAAAGGGCAGTGTGGCCAGGGCGGAGGCTTCGATGATCCCGGCGAAGATGGCAATGATCGTCAGCGGGGCGACAGGTTGTGCTTGGGTCATGGCGGCTGCCTCCAGCGGTTTTGCCCATCTTTGCCTTACTGCGCCGGGCAACTAAAGACTGGACTGCTTCCCGGTGCGCGACAACGGGCAAAGTCCCTGATCCACGCTTCACCCCGAAGTCGGGAAGGGGTGTTTCAGCCCCTGACAGTCTGTGCTCAAAGTGCAACTGGCCACCGGGTACACGGCTGTAATCGGTAATAAGGAATTTGTTTGTTACAACCATAGTCGCGATGTGTAGGAAGTTTCCGCAACTATTGTAGGTTTTGTCTGCACATGAGTTTCGTCGGCAAATCGCCGCGCCATCGGTCGTTCTGTCAGTTATCTTGGCGTGCCAAAGCCACAACAGTGAATGAATGGATGTCGCATGAATAAAGTGCTTATCGTTGATGATCATCCGGTCATACGCCTTGCCGTGCGCATGCTGATGGAGCGGCATGGGTATGACGTCGTGGGGGAGACCGACAATGGGGTGGCTGCATTGCAGCTGACGCGGCAACACCTGCCGGACATCGTGGTGCTGGATATCGGTATTCCGAAGCTGGATGGCCTGGAGGTGATTGCCCGCATGGCCAGCTTCAGCCCAGGCAGCAAGGTGCTGGTACTGACGTCGCAGGCACCCGGCAATTTTTCGATGCGCTGCATGCAGGCGGGGGCGGCGGGTTATGTATGCAAGCAACAGGAACTTACCGAGCTGTTGAGCGCAATCAAGGCGGTGCTCTCGGGCTACAGCTATTTCCCCAACCAGGCCCTGCATGCGGCCCGGGGCAGGGGCACGGGCAGCGAGGTGGACATGGTCAACCGCCTCTCGGCCCGGGAAATGACCGTGTTGCAACAGTTGGCGCGCGGGCGTTCGAACAAGGAAATTGCCGACAGCATGTACCTGAGCAACAAGACGGTCAGTACCTACAAGTCACGCCTGTTGCTCAAGCTCAATGCACGGTCGCTGGTAGACCTGATCGAGTTGGCGCAACGGCAAGGCCTGAGCTGAGCACAGGCCATGAAGCCTCCGGGCAGGAGGCTTTGCCAAGGTGGGGCTACAGGTCGTAATCGAAATCGGCAAGTTGTTTCTGCAGGCGCCGTTCTTCGAGCAAGTTGTCGATGGTGCGGCGTTTGCTGAGGTTGGTTTTTGCAGATTCCACCGGGGGCTCCGCGTCATCTTCTACGGCAACAAAATCATCTTCGATCGACAGGTCGTCTTTATCGGTACTCATGAGTCGCTCCAAGCCAAGGGGCCGTTGGCCGACCTTATAACCAGAAAGCAGGCGCTGGTAAAAAAGATTTTTTCAATCGCCTGCAGTGGTTTTCAGCTATCCGCTCAATCGTCAGAAGTTTTGTGCTTGTACTCGCACAGGTCTTCGATCCTGCAACTGCCGCACCTTGGCTTGCGTGCCTGGCAAACATAGCGGCCATGGAGAATCAGCCAGTGGTGGGCGTCCAGCAGGTAGTCCTTGGGTACGAACTTGACCAGTTTCTTTTCCACTTCCAGCACAGTCTTGCCCGGCGCTATGCCCGTGCGATTGCTGACCCTGAAAATATGCGTATCGACGGCCATGGTCGGCTGGCGGAACGCCGTGTTCAGCACCACGTTCGCCGTCTTGCGGCCGACACCTGGCAGTGCCTCCAGCGCTTCACGGGTCTGGGGTACCTGGCTACCGTGACGCTCGATCAGTAAGCGGCAGGCTTCGATGACGTTCTTGGCCTTGCTGTTGTACAGCCCGATGGTCTTTATGTATTCGCTGAGGCCTTCGACGCCCAGGGCATAGATGGCCTCGGGGGTGTTGGCGACGGGGAACAGGCGCGCCGTAGCCTTGTTGACGCCGACGTCGGTCGATTGCGCGGACAGTGTCACTGCCACCAGCAATTCAAATGGCGTGGTGTAGGCCAGTTCGGTTTTCGGGTCAGGGTTGTCTTCATGCAGCCTGCGAAAAATCTCCAGGCGTTTGGCGGCGTTCATGAATCAGAGCTTTCCTTGATGGCGCGCACAGGCCGGGATTGCCCCGGCCCGCCGCAGAAGCCAACGGGGCTGCCAGGCAGCCCCCACGGTCAATTACTTGATGCGCTGGCCTGGCTTGGCGCCGCTGTCCGGGCTCAGCAGGTAGATTTCTTCACCACCAGGGCCTGCCGCCATGACCATCCCCTCGGACACGCCAAAGCGCATTTTCCGCGGTTTCAGGTTGGCGACCATCATGGTCAGGCGGCCTTCGAGCTTGGATGGGTCCGGGTAAGCCGACTTGATGCCGGAGAACACATTGCGGCGTTCGTCCCCGATGTCCAGGGTCAGCTGCAGCAGCTTGTCCGCACCCGCCACGGCTTCGGCCTTGACGATCAGTGCCACACGCAGGTCCACAGCGGCAAAGGTGTCGAACTCGATTTCTGCCGACAGCGGGTCCTTGGCCAGCTCGCCGTTGCCTGCCGGGGCCTTGGGTTCGGCGGCCAGCAGGTCTTCCTTGCTGGCGGCGACCATGGCTTCGACCTTGGCCAGCTCGATACGGCTCATCAGCGCCTTGAACGGGTTCAGCGTGTGGTTTTCCAGGCGCGACAGGTGGTCGTTCCAGGTCAGCGGGGCCACGTTGAGGAAGGCCTCGGCGTCGGCAGCCAGCAGCGGCAGTACCGGCTTGAGGAAAATCACCAACTGGCGGAACAGGTTGATGCCCTGGGCGCAGATCGCCTGCACTTCGTCCTGCTTGCCCTCCTGCTTGGCCAGGGACCACGGCGCCTTGTCGGCGATCCAGGCATTGGCACGGTCGGCCAGCGCCATGATTTCGCGCATGGCGCGGCCGAAATCGCGGCCTTCGTAGGCCTCGGCAATGGACGGGGCGGCAGCCAGGAAGGCTTCGGTCAGTTCAGGCGCGGCATCACCGCTAACCATCACGCCCTGGTTACCCTTGTGGATGAAGCCGGCACAGCGGCTGGCGATGTTGACCACCTTGCCAACCAGGTCAGAGTTGACCTTCTGCACGAAGTCTTCCAGGTTCAGGTCGAGGTCGTCGACGCCGCGGCCCAGCTTGGCGGCGTAGTAATAGCGCAGGTACTCTGGCTGCAGGTGGTCGAGGTAGGTACGGGCCTTGATGAACGTACCCCGCGACTTCGACATCTTGGCGCCGTTGACGGTCAGGTAACCGTGCACATTGACGGCGGTCGGCTTGCGGAAGCCCGCGCCTTCGAGCATGGCTGGCCAGAACAGGGCGTGGAAGTTGACGATGTCCTTGCCGATGAAATGGTACAGCTCGGCCGTGGAGCCCTCGCGCCAGAACGCATCGAAGTCCAGTTCCGGGCGGCGCGCGCAAAGGTTCTTGAAGCTGGCCATGTAGCCGATAGGCGCATCGAGCCACACATAGAAGTATTTGCCCGGCTCACCCGGAATTTCGAAACCGAAGTACGGCGCGTCACGGGAGATGTCCCATTCCTGCAGGCCGGAGTCCAGCCATTCGGCCAGCTTGTTGGCGACTGCGTCCTGCAGCGTGCCGCTGCGGGTCCACTGTTGCAGCATGGCCTGGAAGTCGGGCAGCTTGAAGAAAAAGTGCTGCGAATCGCGCAATACCGGGGTGGCCCCGGAAATGGCCGACTTGGGGTTCTTCAGTTCGGTCGGTGCGTAGGTGGCGCCGCATTTCTCGCAGTTGTCGCCGTACTGGTCTTCGGCCGCGCACTTCGGGCAGGTGCCCTTGATGAAGCGGTCGGCCAGGAACATGCCCTTTTCCGGGTCGAAGTACTGGGTCACCGAACGAGTGGCAATGTGCCCGGCCTCACGCAGGCGCGTGTAGATGAGGCTCGACAGCTCACGGTTTTCTTCGCTGTGGGTGGAGTGGAAGTTGTCGAAGTCCACCAGGAAGTCGGCGAAGTCGCTGCTGTGTTCGGCCTGGACGTTGGCAATCAGCTGTTCCGGGGTGATGCCTTCCTTTTCCGCGCGCAGCATGATGGCCGAGCCGTGAGCGTCGTCGGCGCAGACGTAAATGCACTGGTTCCCGCGCAGCTTCTGGAAGCGTACCCACAT
>NZ_BCBD01000180.1:0-11138 GCF_001320345.1 Pseudomonas sp. NBRC 111127
CACCATCACCTCGGCGGCGACCACGGCCTTCTGGCAAGGCTCGACCAAGCAGTTCGCCGACAAGTACCGGTTCAACATCATCGACACCCCCGGCCACGTCGACTTCACCATCGAAGTGGAACGTTCGCTGCGCGTACTCGATGGTGCCGTGGTGGTCTTCAGCGGCGCCGACGGCGTCGAGCCCCAGTCCGAAACGGTCTGGCGCCAGGCCAACAAGTACCACGTGCCGCGCCTGGCCTACATCAACAAGATGGATCGCCAGGGCGCCGACTTCCTGCGGGTGGTCAAACAGATCGACCAGCGCCTGGGCCACCACCCGGTGCCGATCCAGCTGGCCATTGGCAGTGAAGAGCATTTCATCGGCCAGATCGACCTAGTGAAGATGAAAGCTATCTACTGGAACGATGCCGATAACGGCACCAGCTATCGCGAAGAAGAGATACCTGCCGAGCTCAAGGCGCTGGCCGATGAATGGCGCGCGAAGATGGTGGAGGCCGCGGCTGAGGCCGATGACGAACTGACCGAGAAGTTTCTCGAGGGCGAAGAGCTGAGCATCGAAGAAATCAAGGCCGGCCTGCGCAAACGCACCCTGAACAACGAAATCGTACCCACCATCCTCGGCTCCTCGTTCAAGAACAAGGGCGTGCCGCTGATGCTCGATGCGGTGATCGATTACCTGCCTGCCCCGTCGGAAATCCCGGCAATCAAGGGCACCGACCCCGACGACGAAAACAAGCACCTGGAACGCCATGCCGACGACAAGGAGCCGTTCTCGGCCCTGGCCTTCAAGATCGCCACCGACCCGTTCGTCGGCACCCTGACCTTCGCCCGGGTGTACTCCGGGGTGCTCAGCTCCGGCAATGCCGTGCTCAACTCGGTCAAGGGCAAGAAAGAGCGCATCGGCCGCATGGTGCAGATGCACGCCAACCAGCGCGCGGAGATCAAGGACGTGTGCGCCGGCGACATCGCTGCCCTCATCGGCATGAAGGACGTGACCACCGGCGACACCCTGTGCGACATGGACAAGCCAATCATCCTGGAACGCATGGACTTCCCCGACCCGGTGATTTCCGTGGCCGTGGAACCGAAAACCAAGGCCGACCAGGAAAAAATGGGCATCGCCCTGGGCAAACTGGCCCAGGAAGACCCTTCATTCCGCGTGCGCACCGACGAAGAAACCGGCCAGACCATCATCTCCGGCATGGGCGAGTTGCACCTGGACATCATCGTCGACCGCATGCGCCGTGAATTCAACGTCGAGGCCAATATCGGCAAGCCGCAGGTGGCCTACCGCGAGAAAATCCGCAACACCTGCGAGATCGAGGGCCGCTTCGTCCGCCAGTCCGGCGGCCGCGGCCAGTACGGTCATTGCTGGATCCGCTTCGCCCCCGGTGACGAAGGCAAGGAAGGCCTGGAGTTCGTCAACGAGATCGTCGGCGGCGTGGTGCCACGCGAATACATCCCGGCGATCCAGAAAGGTATCGAAGAACAGATGAAGAACGGCGTGCTGGCCGGCTACCCGCTGATCAACCTGAAGGCAGCGGTGTATGACGGCTCGTACCACGATGTGGACTCCAACGAGATGGCCTACAAGATCGCAGCGTCGATGGCCACCAAGCAACTGTCGCAAAAAGGCGGCGCGGTACTGCTGGAGCCGGTGATGAAGGTGGAGGTGGTCACCCCCGAGGAATACCAGGGCGATATCCTGGGCGACCTGAGCCGGCGCCGGGGCATGATCCAGGACGGCGACGAAACCCCGGCAGGCAAGGTGATCCGCGCCGAGGTGCCGCTGGGCGAAATGTTCGGCTACGCCACCTCGATGCGCTCGATGACCCAAGGCCGGGCCAGCTTCTCGATGGAGTTCACCCGCTATGCCGAGGCCCCAGCCAGCATCGCCGATGGCATCGTCAAGAAGAACCGCGGGGAGTGATTCATTCGCCTGTACCGGCCTCTTCGCGGGCATGCCCGCTCCCACTGGGACAGCGCCTGTGGGAGCGGGCATGCCCGCGAAGAGGCCAGCACAGACAATAACCTTTCTCAGTGCTGCTCCCCTGCCCGCTTCAACAGCTTCTTGCACCGCTCCGACAGATGCACCACGCGCAGGTGCTTGCCCGCCTTGGCATAACGCTCACGCAAGGTCTGCAGTGCGGCAACCGCCGAGTAATCGACAAAGCTCAGGTGCTGGCAGTCCAGCGTGACCTGGGCCGGGTCGCTGGCAGCATCGAACTGGTCGAGAAATGAAGTGGTCGAGGCGAAGAACAACGTGCCATGGACCTGATAGCGTTTGCTGCCATCGGCGTCTTCATGGCTGTCGGCGTACAACTCCCGGGCATGCTGCCAGGCAAAGTTCAGCGCCGCGATCACGATGCCGAACAGCACTGCCATGGCCAGGTCGGTAAACACCGTGACCACGGTCACCGCGATGATCGCCAGCACATCGTTGACCGGCACCTTGTGCAACACCCGCAAGGACGCCCAGGCAAAGGTCTGCTGGGCCACCACGAACATCACGCCAACCAGCGCCGCCAGGGGAATACGCTCGATCAAAGGCGACAGGAACAACACGAACAGCAGAATCATCACCCCGGCTACCACACCCGACAGCCGGCCACGGCCATTGGAGCTCAGGTTGATCACCGTTTGCCCGATCATTGCGCAACCCCCCATGCCACCGCACAGGCCCGACACCATGTTCGCGGCGCCCAATGCCACGCACTCGCGGTCCGGGTAGCCGCGGCTTTCGGTGATTTCGTCGGTCAGGTTCAGCGTGAGCAGGGTTTCCAGCAGGCCGACCATGGCCATCAGCACCGCGTACGGGGCGATGATCTTGAGGGTTTCCAGGTTCCACGGCACATCCGGCAGCGCCAGCCCCGGCAAGCCGCCAGCGATGTGCGCCATGTCACCCAGGGTGCGGGTGGGCAGGCCGAGCAGGTACACCAGCAGGCCAACGCCAAGAATCGCCACCAGTGCCGGCGGTACGGCGCGGGTGAGCTTCGGCAACAGGTAGACCACCGCCATGGTCAGCGCCACCAGGCCGATCATCAGGTACAAAGGCGTGCCACTGAGCCAGTGCTCACCGTTTTTGAAATGCTCCAGCTGGGCCATTGCAATGACAATGGCCAGGCCGTTGACGAAGCCCAGCATGACCGGGTACGGCACCAGGCGCACCAGCTTGCCCAGGCGCAGCAGGCCGAACAGAATCATCACCACCCCGCCCAGCAGCACCGTTGCCAGCAGGTATTGCGCGCCGTGCTGCACCACCAGCGCCACGATCACCACCGCCATCGAGCCGGCAGCCCCGGAAATCATGCCCGGCCGACCGCCGAACAGTGCGGTCAAGGTGCAAATGATGAACGCACCGTACAGGCCCATCAGCGGGTTGAGGTGGGCCACCAGGGCAAAGGCGATGCACTCGGGCACCAAGGCGAACGAAGTGGTCAGGCCGGCGAGCAGGTCGGCGCGTAGTCGGGTGTGTTTCATGGGCATCCTGTAATTAGCCGGACAACAGCCTGGGGCACCTGTACGGCCTTTAGAGCGGGCAAAAATCGAAGGCGGGATGTTACGGAATTTGTCTGAAAGCAGCCACCGCGCAATGTAGCCGAAGGGCTCTCAGGCTCCCTGGCACGGCCTGTGGAGGGCGATTATCTGCAATTATCTGGCTGACTATAATTTATAGTTTCCTGGATAAAGCCAGGATAAAAGGCAGTTTTTGATGTGCATCCAGCACAGGCAGGACGCCTTTGCCATCATGGCAACCCCACCTGCGGAGATCATGGACATGCCGCTACGCCCCCTATGCGCCGCCCTGCTGCTGGCCGCCAGCCTCACCGCCCAGGCCGCCACCGAGGTATTGCCGCTGCAGCACCGCAGCAGTGCCGAACTGCTGCCTGCCGCACAGGCATTCATCGCCAAAGACGGCACGGTCAGCGCCTTCGAGAACAAGCTGATCGTCAACGCCAGCCCCGAGCGCATCGACGACCTGCGTGCCTTGCTGCAGCAGCTGGATACCGCGCCCAAGCGCCTGCTGATCAGCGTTGACAACAATGACAGCAACTTCCAGGACAATCGGGGCAACGGCCAGGTCATTCGCTACGGCACCAGCAACCGCGACGGTGGCATGCAGCAAGTTCAGGCCAGCGAAGGCCAGCCAGCACTCATCCAGGTTGGCCAGAGCATCCCGGTTACCAGCACCAGCACCGACGGCTACGGGCGCCTCCAGAGCAACACCGAATACCGCAACGTGACCCAAGGTTTTTATGTAACCCCAAGCGTGAGCGGCGATACGGTCCGCCTGCAAATCAGCAGCAATAATGACCGCATCGGCAACGAACGTGCAGATGTAGTGAAAGTGCAAAGCACCGACACAACCATCACCGGCAAGCTCGGCGAGTGGCTCACACTGGCAGGCTACAACCAGCAGAGCCAAGCCGAGCGCAGCCCCGCCAACCGCATTTACAGCACCCAGCGCGGTGAGAACATGACTGTGCGGGTAAAAGTCGACCTTCTGGACTGATCCCAGGCAATTCAAGGCCTCGACCAAAGGCCTTGAAACTGACTGACAAGTCGTATTAGACCAAAGATGTAGTAAGCACAAAAAACCACTACAAAACATTTGACAGGGTGTTTTTCCCAAGGGCATGATGGCCTCGCTCCCGCTAATCAGGGGCCCTGGCAAGGGCCTTCGAGGCGCGCTCCTCCCACCCCCGGAGGCGCCTTGTGTCTATACGGCCCACAAGGCGGTTCGACGGGATTGCGACTGCAACGAAGAAGTTGTCCCGAGGGACGGAAGCGCATCACCGCAGTACTGGCAATCGCGTAGCACCGCAGTTAGGCATCCACGAGCCGACCTGCCGGGGCGCCCTTCGCCTGGCCTGCACTCTCCTTCCCCTTCGAGCCTTCGCGTTCGCCGCCGCAGACCTGCGAACAGGACAGCCGCCAGGCACCTGATCTGCTCCGAGCATCAGCACAATTAACTCAAGATCGATGCGACGAGGTTTATTTCCATGGCACTGACACGCGAACAGCAAATTGCAGCCCTCGAGAAAGACTGGGCCGAGAACCCGCGCTGGAAAGGCGTGACCCGTACCTACACCGCCGCTGATGTCGTTCGCCTGCGTGGCTCCGTGCAACCCGAGCACACCTTTGCCCGCCAGGGTGCAGAGAAACTGTGGAAGCTGGTCACCGAAGGTGCCCACCCGTCCTTCCGCCCTGAGAAAGACTTCGTCAACTGCATGGGCGCCCTGACCGGCGGCCAGGCAGTCCAGCAGGTAAAAGCCGGCATCCAGGCTATCTACCTGTCCGGCTGGCAGGTTGCCGCCGACAACAACTCGGCCGAGTCCATGTACCCGGACCAGTCGCTGTACCCGGTCGACTCGGTACCCACCGTGGTCAAGCGCATCAACAATGCGTTCCGCCGCGCTGACCAGATCCAGTGGAAAGCGGGCAAGAACCCGGGCGACGACGGCTACATCGACTACTTCGCCCCGATCGTGGCCGACGCCGAAGCCGGTTTTGGCGGTGTGCTGAACGCCTACGAGCTGATGAAGAACATGATCGAAGCAGGCGCCGCCGGTGTGCACTTCGAAGACCAGCTGGCCTCGGTGAAAAAGTGCGGCCACATGGGTGGCAAGGTACTGGTACCGACCCAGGAAGCCGTGCAGAAGCTGGTGGCCGCGCGCCTGGCTGCTGACGTGTCGGGTGTGCCGACCATTATCCTGGCCCGTACCGACGCCAACGCCGCCGACTTGCTGACCAGCGACTGCGACCCGTACGACCAGCCGTTCGTGATTGGCGAGCGCACCCGTGAAGGCTTCTATAAAGTGCGCGCCGGCCTCGACCAGGCCATCGCCCGCGGCCTGGCCTACGCGCCGTATGCCGACCTGATCTGGTGCGAGACTGCCAAACCGGACCTGGACGAAGCCCGCCGCTTCGCCGAAGCGATCAAGAAGGAGTACCCCGACCAGATCCTGTCGTACAACTGCTCGCCTTCCTTCAACTGGAAGAAGAACCTGGACGACGCCACCATTGCCAAGTTCCAGCGCGAACTGTCGGCCATGGGCTACAAACACCAGTTCATCACCCTGGCCGGCATCCACAATATGTGGCACGGCATGTTCAACCTGGCGCACGACTACGCCCGCAATGACATGACCGCCTATGTGAAGCTGCAGGAGCAGGAATTCGCTGACGCCAGCAAGGGTTACACCTTCGTCGCGCACCAGCAGGAAGTGGGCACTGGCTACTTCGACGACATGACCACTGTTATTCAGGGTGGGGCTTCGTCGGTGACTGCACTGACGGGTTCGACCGAAGAAGAGCAATTCCACTGATAGTGGCTTGCGGTTGAAAGAAGGCCCGGCGCTTGTAAAAGCGCCGGGCCTTTGTTTTTGCCGGTACCGGCCCTTTCGCGGATGAACCCTGTAGGAGCGGCCTTGTGTCGCGAAAGGGGTGCGTAGCGCCCCCGGGATCTGTGCGCCACCGCAAAATTGCCGGGGCCGCTCTGCGGCCCTTTCGCGACACAAAGCCGCTCCTACAGACGAATCGTGCCTATCAGGGGTGCCTCTGTGCTGCATGCCAGTTCAGCTTGCAGGCGATGCGCCGCGCGGGCGGCGCTCGGTCTCACAGGCGCTGCATTCCTTTCGCCATACAAATGGCAGCCCTCACGCGACCCACGCCAGCCCAACAAACCCCACAATCACGTCTATGCTTGTGGCAGCACCGCACCCAGGGCAGCACTGGCCGGCCGCTTCATCAGCCAGTCATGACCCAACCACTAAAGTATTGACCCAGAGCGGTGCAACCGCCGCGCAAAGCTGCTAGAACACGGCCCTTTCGCATTTACAAGTAGGGGGACTCGCCAGATGAACTTTGAAAGGCTCAGAACAGCCCAATTAAATGGCACCAGCCCAAATGATATTAATTATCATTACGAAACTTGTAATTCGTTACCGCTCGCAAGAAACATAATTAACAAAAGCGCACGCAATGCCCGAATTTCAAGGCTTTCAGCCATTTACGCGCTGCTGTTGCACTAAATCCTACGGATAAATTTGCTACAGAAATTTTACTTGCACCAGGTTTACCCATAAAATCAGCGCGATTGATTCAGCTGCGACATTTGGTCACTGCATGTGCGACACCAAGTCGCCGCTCTACACTTATTTCAGACTGCAGAGCTGGGTCTCTGTATAAGGATTTCTAGCATGTCCGATTCGGCAGGACTCATCGCCCACAACTGGGGCTTTGCCATCTTCCTCCTGGGTGTCGTCGGCCTGTGCGCCTTCATGCTCGGCCTGTCCAGCCTGCTCGGTAGCAAGGCATGGGGCCGCGCCAAGAACGAACCCTTCGAATCCGGCATGCTGCCCGTCGGCAGCGCCCGCCTGCGCCTGTCCGCCAAATTCTATCTGGTCGCGATGCTGTTCGTGATCTTCGATATCGAAGCCCTCTTTCTCTTTGCATGGTCTGTGTCCGTCCGCGAAAGCGGCTGGACCGGGTTCGTCGAAGCACTCGTTTTCATAGCAATTCTGTTGGCAGGTCTTGTCTACCTATGGCGCGTCGGGGCACTTGATTGGGCTCCCGAAGGTCGCCGCAAGCGGCAAGCGAAGCTGAAACAATGAGGCTTTGGCATGCAATACAATCTCACCAGAATCGATCCGGATGCGCCCAACGAGCAGTACCCGGTCGGTGAACGGGAAACCGTCACCGATCAACTGCTGGAGGACCAGGTCCACAAGAACATCTTCATGGGCAAGCTCGAAGATGTGCTGCGTGGCGCGGTCAACTGGGGTCGCAAGAACTCACTGTGGCCGTACAACTTCGGCCTGTCCTGCTGCTACGTGGAAATGACCACGGCCTTCACGGCACCCCACGACATCGCCCGCTTCGGCGCCGAAGTCATCCGGGCCTCGCCGCGTCAGGCCGACTTCATGGTCATTGCCGGTACCTGCTTCGTGAAAATGGCGCCGATCATCCAGCGCCTGTACGAGCAGATGCTCGAGCCCAAGTGGGTGATCTCCATGGGGTCGTGCGCCAACTCCGGTGGCATGTACGACATCTACTCGGTCGTTCAGGGGGTCGACAAGTTCCTCCCCGTGGACGTCTATGTGCCTGGCTGCCCGCCACGCCCTGAGGCTTTCCTGCAAGGCTTGATGCTGCTGCAGGAGTCGATCGGCCAAGAACGACGCCCGCTTTCCTGGGTTGTTGGTGATCAAGGTATTTACCGTGCCGAGATGCCAGCCCAGAAAGACTTGCGTCGTGAGCAGCGCATTGCCGTAACCAACCTGCGCAGCCCCGACGAAGTCTGATCCAGCGACCTGCCGCCCGCTCCCCATGGAGCCGGCGGCCTGGCTTCATTCTTAACGTTGACCCAAAGCGACCGAGACCATGACAGCGGACAACGCTATTTTCATTCCGCCCTACAAGGCTGACGACCAGGATGTGGTCGTCGAACTGCACAACCGTTTTGGCGCCGAAGCATTCGTCGCCCAGGAAACCCGCACCGGCATGCCCGTGCTGTGGGTCAAGCGCGCCCAACTCAAGGAAGTGCTGAGCTTCCTGCGTGGCGTGGCCAAGCCGTACAGCATGCTGTACGACCTGCACGGCGTCGACGAACGCCTGCGTACCCAGCGCCGCGGCCTGCCAGCCGCCGACTTCAGCGTGTTCTACCACCTGCTGTCGGTCGAGCGTAACAGCGACGTGATGATCAAGGTGTCGCTCAGCGAAGGCGACCTCAACCTGCCGTCGGTGACCAGCATCTGGCCGAACGCCAACTGGTACGAGCGCGAAGTCTGGGACATGTTCGGCATCGACTTTGCCGGCCACCCGCACCTCAGCCGCATCATGATGCCCCCCACCTGGGAAGGCCACCCGCTGCGCAAGGACTACCCGGCGCGTGCCACCGAGTTCGACCCGTACAGCCTGACCCTGGCCAAGCAGCAGCTCGAAGAGGAATCGGCGCGCTTCAACCCCGAAGCCTGGGGCATGAAGCGTCAGGGCGCCAACGAGGACTACATGTTCCTCAACCTCGGCCCCAACCACCCTTCGGCGCACGGTGCATTCCGCATCGTGCTGCAGCTGGACGGTGAAGAGATCGTCGACTGCGTACCGGACATCGGCTACCACCACCGTGGCGCCGAGAAAATGGCCGAGCGCCAGTCCTGGCACAGCTTCATCCCCTACACCGACCGTATCGACTACCTCGGCGGGGTGATGAACAACCTGCCGTACGTGCTCGCGGTGGAGAAGCTGGCCGGCATCCAGGTGCCGCAGAAGGTCGACGTGATCCGCATCATGCTCGCCGAGTTCTTCCGCATCACCAGCCACCTGCTGTTCCTGGGCACCTATATTCAGGACGTGGGTGCCATGACCCCGGTGTTCTTCACCTTCACCGACCGCCAGCGCGCCTACACCGTGATCGAGGCGATCACCGGTTTCCGCCTGCACCCGGCCTGGTACCGCATCGGTGGCGTCGCCCACGACCTGCCGCGCGGCTGGGACAAGCTGGTCAAGGACTTCGTCGAATGGCTGCCCAAGCGCCTCGACGAGTATACCAAGGCGGCCTTGCAGAACAGCATCCTCAAGGGCCGTACCATCGGCGTCGCTGCCTACAACACCAAGGAAGCACTGGCCTGGGGCACCACCGGTGCCGGCCTGCGCTCCACCGGTTGCGACTTCGACCTGCGCAAAGCCCGCCCTTACTCCGGCTACGAGAACTTCGAGTTCGAAGTACCGCTGGCCCACAACGGCGATGCCTACGATCGCTGCATGGTCCGTGTCGAGGAGATGCGCCAGAGTATCCGCATCATCGACCAGTGCCTGCGCAACATGCCGGAAGGCCCGTACAAGGCGGATCACCCGCTGACCACGCCGCCGCCGAAAGAGCGCACCCTGCAGCACATCGAAACCCTGATCACGCACTTCCTGCAAGTCTCGTGGGGCCCGGTGATGCCGGCCAACGAGTCGTTCCAGATGATCGAGGCGACCAAGGGCATCAACAGTTACTACCTGACGAGCGATGGCGGCACCATGAGCTACCGCACCCGGATCCGTACCCCGAGCTACCCGCACCTGCAGCAGATCCCTTCGGTGATCAAAGGCAGCATGGTCGCCGACCTCATTGCGTACCTGGGCAGTATCGACTTCGTTATGGCTGACGTGGACCGCTAAGCATGAACAACACGCTTATCCAGACAGACCGTTTCGCCCTGAGCGAAACCGAGCGCTCGGCCATCGAGCACGAAATGCATCACTACGAGGACCCGCGCGCGGCGTCCATCGAAGCCCTGAAGATCGTTCAGAAGGAACGCGGCTGGGTGCCGGACGGCGCCATTCACGCCATCGGCGAAGTGCTGGGCATTCCGGCTAGCGACGTCGAAGGTGTAGCCACCTTCTACAGCCAGATCTTCCGCCAGCCAGTCGGCCGCCACATCATCCGCGTGTGCGACAGCATGGTCTGCTACATCGGCGGCCACGAATCGGTGGTAAGCCAGATCCAGAGCGAACTGGGCATCGGCCTTGGCCAGACTACCGCAGACGGCCGCTTCACCCTGCTGCCGGTATGCTGCCTGGGCAACTGCGACAAAGCCCCGGCGCTGATGATCGACGACGACACCTTCGGTGACGTGCAGCCGGCTGGCGTTTCCAAACTGCTGGAGGGTTACGTATGACCATTACTTCCTTCGGCCCGGCCAACCGCATCGCGCGCACGGCCGAAACCCACCCGCTGACCTGGCGCCTGCGTGATGACGGCGAACCGGTTTGGCTGGCCGAGTATGAATCGAAGAACGGCTACGCCGCCGCGCGCAAGGCACTGGCAGACATGTCCGCCGACGATATCGTGCAAAGCGTCAAGGACTCCGGCCTCAAGGGCCGTGGTGGCGCCGGCTTCCCCACCGGGGTGAAGTGGGGCCTGATGCCCAAAGACGAATCCATGAACATCCGCTACCTGCTGTGCAACGCGGACGAAATGGAGCCCAACACCTGGAAGGACCGCATGCTGATGGAGCAACAGCCCCATCTGCTGGTGGAGGGCATGCTGATCAGCGCCCGCGCCCTGAAGGCCTACCGCGGCTACATCTTCCTGCGCGGCGAATACACCACCGCCGCGAAGAACCTCAACCGCGCCATCGATGAAGCCAAGG